>JAKSKO010000006.1 GCA_024401715.1 Bacteroidales bacterium | reverse complement strand
TAATGAGCGCAGCGAATGGTGAATCGAAAGAGCAGCTTTCAATCGTGCAATGAACGAAGTTCCAAGCCGGTGTTCGTCAGCACAGGACGACGGGTTTGCTGCACATTACCCGGACTTCCTTTTCACATCGGCCGGGACCAGCCTGGAGATGGTGACGTTTGACGGCGGCCTGATAGACATGACGGGCGCTACTTCATTGTCGGGGGAAATCGTATCCACAGGAAAGGCCGTTTTTGTGGAAACGAGGCGCAAATTACCCGTTCTGTCCACGTAGAAGGCCGTTTTTGTGGACAGAAATCGGGAGTGATGGGGGGGCGAAGGGCGGGGACAGGCTATTTCCAGAAAGGGTCTTCCTGCCATGAGGGCGGGAAACCCATTATGGAAGGGTTCACTTTCGGGAAATTGTTCACAAGAATTTTGAGACGGGCGGCAAAGCTGTTTTCCGGCTTTATGTGGTTCTGCATGTAACGGATGATGCACAGGGTGAGGTAGATGTGACGGCGGTCCTTGTCCGAAACAGATGGGAAATCTTCCCTGGCTCCGTCAAAGGAAGAGCGGATGATGTCGGCCTCCTGCGGAATCATGGCAACGCGTGTAGGCGTACTGTCCCATACGCGGTTGTGATGGGCGCAGTCGTTGCGCACCGCCACCAGGTGCTTCATCCAATTGGAGAAGATGCGCGGACTTAGGCCATACCAGGCGGCAATCCTTTCCCGAAGGGCCTCGCTGCTTAGCTCGTCATAAATTGTCCACATGGTTCCCATGGACGTTGCCTCAAGCGTAAGCCAGGATGGTGGGAACTCGTTGGAATACTTGCTGTAGAATTCCCTTATGCCCTCGTTGTCTGTCCTTTCCAGCTCGTAACGCACGTGCTTCAGTATCCTCTCGTGGCTGTTGCCCGTCTTGAAATACTTCGGATTCAGAAACCAGTATCCGTTCTCCTGTCCGTTGCAGGCATAGGCAATGCGCGTGCGTATGGAAACCTCTATCTTCTCCATCTCGTGGAAGATGAGCTCCCGCAGGCGCCTGTCAAAACCGTAACATGCATAGATATCGTCAAAAGTGGTACCCGGGCGGAACCTGCGTCTGGAAGTGTCCGCAATCATGCGCCCATCCTTGCCCGCAGGCTCCAGGAAAGGCACGATATAGGGCTTGAGGCGGCTGTAACTAAGATTTGAAAGCACCCTTGTGGTGTACTTCTCGTCCTCTATTATCAGGCCCTGCCTGCGCAGCATATCCATTATGTCCGGGATGGAAAAGGCATCCCCCTTGTAAACCGCTTTCATCGGCAGAAATTGTTTTTCCAAAATTAATAAAAAAAATGTATCTTTGTACGATATAGAAAAACTGTTCTCTTATGTCATTCATCGATGAAAGAATCGCCCTTGAGGGCCTTACCTTTGACGACGTATTGCTGATTCCCGCATACTCGGAGGTGCTACCCAGAGAAGTGAAACTGCAGTCACGCTTCTCTCGTAATATCAATCTGAACATTCCTATCGTGTCCGCTGCAATGGATACAGTAACCGAATCGCCGATGGCTATCGCTCTTGCAAGAGAAGGAGGTATCGGCGTTATTCATAAGAATATGTCCATAGCGCAGCAGGCAGCCGAGGTGCGCCGCGTGAAAAGGGCGGAGAACGGAATGATCATGGATCCCGTTACCATACTCAAGGACCAGACAGTGGGCGAGGCCCTGGATATGATGGCCGAGAACCATATCGGCGGTATCCCTGTCGTTGACGAGACAGGAGTCCTGGTGGGTATTGTAACCAACCGTGACGTCCGTTTCCAGACAGATATGGCGGCAAAGATTGCCGATGTAATGACAAGCGAAGGCCTTGTCACCATACGTGACAACGAAACGGACCGCGAGCACGTGAAGAAAGTTCTGCAGGATCACAAGGTGGAGAAACTCCCTGTTGTGAACGCTTCTGGCCACATCGTGGGCCTTATCACATATAAGGACATCCAGAAAGAGAAACTTCATCCTAATGCATGCAAGGACAGCAAGGGACGTCTTCGCTGCGCCGCAGGCATAGGCATCACTCCGGATGCACTGGACCGCGTAAGGGCCCTGGTTGCAGAGGGCGTGGATGCAGTTGTCCTTGACAGTGCCCACGGCCACAGCAAGGGCGTGGTGGACAAGCTTAAGGAAATCAAGGCCGAGTTCCCTAACCTGGATGTGGTTGTCGGCAATATTGCAACGGCAGAGGCTGCAAAACTTCTGGTTGAGGCAGGTGCCGACGGCATCAAGGTGGGTATAGGCCCGGGCTCCATCTGCACAACCCGTATCGTTGCGGGTGTGGGCGTTCCGCAGCTCACCGCAATCTTCGAATGCAGCAAGGTGGCAAGGGCAGCCGGCGTTCCGGTTATCGCCGATGGCGGCCTTCGCTATAGCGGTGATGTTGTGAAGGCTCTTGCAGCCGGAGGAGACTGCGTGATGTGCGGCTCCATGTTTGCCGGCACAGAGGAGGCTCCGGGAGAGACAATCATCTATAACGGACGTAAGTTCAAGACATATCGCGGCATGGGCTCGCTGGATGCAATGGAGGCAGGTTCAAAGGACCGTTACTTCCAGGACAAGGAGACATCGGTGAAGAAACTTGTGCCGGAGGGTATCGTGGGCCGCGTTCCATACAAAGGCACTCTGGAAGAGACCGTATACCAGCTTATCGGCGGTCTCAGAAGCGGTATGGGCTATTGCGGTGCGCACAGCATCTCAGAGCTCCAGACTGCGAAGTTCACACGCGTGACAGCAAGCGGCATGGCAGAGAGTCATCCTCACGACATCACCATTACCAAAGAGACACCTAATTATAGCCGTAACGATTAACGACTGAAGGCCCCCTTACTATGGAGAAAATCATCATTCTTGACTTCGGTTCACAGGTGACCCAGCTTATCGGCCGTCGCCTGAGGGAACTGAACGTTTATTGCGAAATACATCCTTTCAACAAGATGCCGCAGATGGACGCCGATGTGAAAGGCGTGATCCTTAGCGGCAGCCCGGCATCGGTGCGCAGCGTGGATGCTCCCCAGGTGAATCTGGATGGCATCAAGGGCAAGCTTCCTCTGCTGGGAATATGCTATGGAGCCCAGTATCTGGCATACAAGTACGGCGGAAACGTGGAGAATTCGGACAGCCGTGAGTATGGCCGCGCCAAAATGACGGTGAAGGGCACATCGCCTCTTTTCGAGGGTATCCCGGCCGTTTCACAGGTGTGGATGAGCCATGGAGACACAATCACCAGGCTTCCCGAAGGCGCCGAGATCATAGGCAGCACGGAGGACGTGGACAATGCGGCATATCACATAGCTGGAGAGCCGACATATGCCGTGCAGTTCCACCCGGAGGTGTTCCACAGCGAGTACGGTGCCGATATGCTTCGCAACTTCATCGTGCGCGTCTGCGGCTGCTCCTGCAGCTGGACTCCGGATTCCTTCATCGAGACACAGGTGGAGGAACTGCGTGAGAAACTGGGCGACGACAAGGTGATCCTGGGCCTCAGCGGCGGTGTGGACAGCACTGTTGCGGCAGTGCTTCTGAACAAGGCCATAGGCCAGAACCTCACCTGCATTTTCGTGGATAACGGCCTTCTGCGCAAGAACGAGTTCACCGATGTGCTGGAGAGCTACAAAGACATGGGCCTGAACGTCATAGGCGTGCAGAGCGGCGCACTCTTCCTGAAGAAACTGGAGGGCGTAAGCGAGCCTGAAGCGAAACGCAAGGCCATCGGAACAACCTTCATAGAGGTGTTCGATGCCGAGGCGCAGAAAATTACCGGTGCACGCTGGCTGGCCCAGGGCACCATATATCCCGACGTTATAGAGAGCTGCGGCGTTAACGGCACAGCTGCCAAGATAAAGAGCCATCACAATGTGGGCGGTCTTCCGGAGAAGATGAATCTTAAGATTGTGGAGCCGCTGCGCTCCCTGTTCAAGGATGAGGTGCGCCGCGTGGGCCGTGCACTTGGCATCAAGGAGGAGCTCATAGGCCGTCATCCTTTCCCCGGCCCTTCACTTGGAATACGAATTCTGGGCGAGGTCACCGAAGAGAAACTTGCCATCCTGCGTGAGGCCGATGCAATATTCATCAACAAGCTTCGCAACTGGCCATGCGACCTTCCTTCGGCATCGGAGCCAAGCCGCCGCGCCACAAATCTTTACGATTCCATCTGGCAGGCAGGAACTATGCTGCTTCCGGTACGAAGCGTGGGCGTGATGGGCGACGAAAGAACCTATGAATATACCTGTGCCCTGCGTGCGGTTATCTCAACCGATGGCATGACTGCCGATTGGGTGCATCTTCCATATGAGTTCATGGCGGAAGTCAGCAACGAGATTATCAACAAGGTGCGTGGCGTAAATCGCGTCTGCTACGACATCTCGTCAAAACCACCAGCAACGATCGAGTGGGAGTAACCCCACACCCCATAATCGCAGGATATAACAATTGATATAGAATAATAAGGTAATATAATGAATCAGTTAGACGTAGTTCTCGGCCTTCAGTGGGGCGACGAGGGCAAAGGCAAAGTGGTGGATCTGCTTACACCTAATTACAAAGTGATTGCACGTTTCCAGGGCGGCCCTAACGCCGGCCACAGCCTTGTATTCGATGGCGACAGTTTCGTGCTTCACACTGTGCCATCGGGCATTTTCAGAGAAGAGAGCATGAATATCATAGGTAACGGTGTGGTTATAGATCCCGTTATCCTCATGGAAGAGATAGAGGCCATAGAGAAAAAGGCCGGTGACATCTCAAAGAAACTCATAATCTCCAAGAGGGCACACCTCATCCTTCCTACACACCGCATGCTGGACGCAGCTTCAGAGGCGGCAAAGGGAAAGAGCAAGATTGGTTCCACCCTCAAGGGTATAGGCCCAACCTATATGGACAAGACAGGCCGTAACGGTCTTCGCATAGGCGATATCGTAAGCGGAGAATTCGAGGCACGCTACAACGCCCTGAAAGAGAAACACCTGGGCCTTCTGTCACAGTACGACTTCCAGTTTGACATCACCGAGTATGAGGCAAAATGGATGGCTGCCGTGGAAAAACTCAAACGTTTCGAATTCATCGAGAGCGAGCTTGTAGTTAATGCAGAACTCCAGAAGGGTACTGCCATTCTTGCAGAAGGTGCACAGGGATCCATGCTGGACATAGACTTCGGCACATATCCGTTCGTGACTTCATCAAACACAATGACAGCCGGCGTATGTACAGGTCTGGGCGTTGCTCCCAACCGTGTGGGCAAGGTGATGGGCATCTTCAAGGCATACTGCACACGTGTGGGCAGCGGTCCTTTCCCTACAGAGCTTTTCGACAATGACGGAGAGGAACTCCGCCGCATAGGCCACGAGTTCGGCGCAACAACAGGACGTCCGCGCCGCTGCGGCTGGCTGGATATGGTCGCCCTGAAATATGCAATCATGATGAACGGCGTAACAGAGCTAATAATGATGAAGGCCGATGTCATGAACGACTTCCCGACAATCAAGGCCTGCGTTGCATACAAGCTTAACGGCAAGGAGCTGGATTACTTCCCATTCGAGGCCGGCGACGAAGTGGAGCCTGTGTACAAAGAGTTCCCGGGTTGGAAATGCGACATCACAAAGGTTCGCAAATACGAGGACTTCCCTGCAGAGCTTAAGGATTATGTAAGCTGGATAGAGGCCGAAACATCTTGTCCGGTGAAGATAATCTCAGTTGGTCCGGATCGTAAAGAAATAGTAATCAGGTAATTGCAAAATTAAGAACTTGAAAACTTCCAAAACCTTCAAAATAGCTTCCCATTTATTAGGAAGCTTTTTCTTGTTATTTACGGCCTGTGCGCCAAAGCAGGACGCCGAGGCCTACCTTGGCTGGATGTATGAATCCATGCCCCTTCCGGACAGCCTGTCCTACTCCCGTGAATGGTGGCAGGCAAATGTGCAGAAGACACTGGACGTGAGGCAAAAGATGAACTGGGGCATTCCCGAAAGGGAGTTCCGCCATTTCGTGCTGCCCCTAAGGGTGAACAATGAAACCCTGGACGATTTCCGCATCCTGTATGCCGATACTCTCTGCGCACGTGTGCAGGGCCTTGGTCTTGCCGATGCCGCCCTGGAGATAAATCACTGGTGTCACGAGCAGGCCACCTACCGTCCTTCGGACGCCCGTACGTCTTCGCCTATGGCCACCATGCGAAATGGCCTTGGCCGCTGCGGAGAGGAATCTGTGCTGGCGGTTGCCGCCCTTCGTGCAGCAGGCATCCCGGCAAGGCAGGTGTACACCCCGCGCTGGGCCCACACGGACGACAATCACGCCTGGGTGGAAGTTTGGGTGGACGGCAAATGGCATTTCATGGGTGCCTGCGAGCCCGAGCCAAAGCTGGATATGGCCTGGTTCAATGCTCCGGTTTCCCGTGCCATGCTGCTGCATACCAGGGTGTTCGGAGACTATCACGGTGACGAGGATGTTATCCTGCGCAGCCCCGGCATCACTGAAATCAACGTGATACGCGGTTACATCCCAACCCGCCGCAGCAATGTGCGCGTCCTGGATACGGAAGGCAAGGCTGTGGAAGCTGCGGTAGTGGAGTTCAAGATATACAATTATGCCGAATTCTACACCGTTGCAAGCTATCTCTCCGATGCCGATGGCAATGCCGCCCTTGACACAGGCTGCGGAGATATGCTGGTGTGGGCGCATAAGGGAGATCGCTTCGGCTTTGCAAAATCTTCCGGAGAGCACACCACTCTGGTCCTGGATCATAAGATAGGGGAGGAATTCTCCGTAGACCTGGACATTGTTCCGCCTGTGGAAGACCCCATTCCGTCCCTGGCCACCCGGCAGGAGATTGCCCATAATACCCTGCGTCTTCAGTACGAAGACTCCCTGCGTCTTTCGCATGACCATATCAACCACGCTGTGCAGGATTTTCTTGCAAGCGGAAACGAACATGCCAAAGACATCTGCGATGTCCTTTGTCCGAAGGACCTCTGCGATATTTCGGCGGAAATGCTGCAGGATATCGCAAGCAACGTGCAAAGCCTGGATTCCTATGTCCTTAGCCCCAGGGTTGATGTGGAATTCCTTCTTCCTCACCGCGGAGAAATCCTTGCATCGGGAATAGGGGAGAGACTGCAGAATATCGATGACGTGATTGCCTGGACAAGGGACAGCATAAGGCTGGTTGAGGGCCGCAATCCAATGAATCTGCGCATCCCGGCCCAGTCTGTATGGCGCAGCCGTCTCAGCGACGAAAAGTCCCGCAACATCTTTTTCGTTGCCCTTTGCCGCACTCTCGGCTATCCGGCACGCATAGATGAGGTTAGCGGTAAAACCCAGTATCGCAGCGCCGGCAAATGGGTGGATGTGAATTTCAGCGAAACGCAGAATACGGTCCTTGCCCCTTCCGGCCTGCTGGATTTGCAGTATGGCGGCGGAGTGGTTGCAACCCCAAAATATTACAGGCATTTCACCCTTTCAGACCTTGGCAGCGGCAACTGCCGTCTTCTGGAGTTCGGCAGTGATGCGGATGATACTCCGCTTTCGCAGTTCCACGGCGTGGCAGTGGACAGGGGATATTATGTCCTTACAAGCGGCAGCCGTATGGCCGATGGCAGCGTTCTTGCCCGTATGGAGTTCTTCAATCTTCAGAAGGACAGCTTGAAAAGGGTTCCGCTTACCCTGCGCCAGTCGGATCAGAGGATTGCCGTGCTAGGCTCCATGGATGCCGAACAGCTGTTCCTAAGGGACGGCGAAAGCCAGCAGCAGAGCCTGTTAAGCGCCACCGGACGCGGATATTTCCTTCTTGCCGTCATGGGCGAAAGGGATGAGCCAAGCACGCACGCCCGCATGGAGATGGAGGCGGCGAAAGAAATCCTGAATGCTTGGGGAAGGCCTGTGGTAATCCTTGGAGGGCAGCATCCGGCTGGCCTGGAGAATGAAATAACAGGCAAGGATGTGGACGGCAAGGTTCTGCACATGCTTACATCGGGCTGTGAGAAGACCTCGCTTACCCTTCCTGTTGTTACGGTTTGCGACAGCTTCGGCCGCATAGTATATTATTCTCAGGGATACAATACCTCTCTGGCAGCAGACCTGAACAGGGTGTGCTCCCAGCTATAGTTCCCGGAAACGGGCGGCATCGGCCATCTTGGCGGCAATCTTGTCGTTGCACAGATTGCTGATGCTGCCGGCGTGGGTGTGCTTCAGCCCGGTCTTGTCATAGTGGAAGCGCCCGTCGTTCACCTCTATGCCCACAGACTTGTATGCGTCGCGGAAAGGCATGCCCGCAAGCGTTCTGCGGTTCACTTCCTCCACGGTGAAAAGATAGTCGTATATGCCCTTGGGATCCTCTTCCAGTATCCTTTCGTTTATTTGGATGTGTTCCAGCATGTATTTAGCCATGAACAGGCACTTGTGCATAAGCTCCAGGGCAGGGAAGAGTATGTCCTTGAGAAGCTGTGAGCAGCGGTGATAGCCGTGAGGCAGGTTGCCGCAAAGCATTGCAATCTGGTTCTCGGCAGACATGATGCGGTTGCACTGTCCCCTCATTATTTCCCATACATCCGGGTTTTTCTTGTGCGGCATTATGCTGGAACCGGTTGTGAGATTGTCCGGGAAATGTATGAAACCGTAGTTCGGGCACATGTACATGCAACAGTCCGATGCGAATTTGTTAAGCGTAAGCGCCACGCAGCCAATGGCCGATGCAACGGCTTTCTCGCTTTTCCCGCGCGAGAGCTGGGCCGCAACGCTGTTCCAGTTCATCTGCGGAAAATCCAGCAGCCTGGTTGTCATCTCCCTGTCCAGAGGGAAGGAGTTGCCATATCCCGCGGCCGATCCCAACGGATTCTGGTTCACCACTTTGTATGCTCCCTTAAGCATGTGCATATCGTCCACAAGCGCCTCTGCATAGGCCCCGAACCAAAGGCCGAAACTTGACGGCATGGCCATCTGCATGTGGGTGTAGCCCGGCATAAGAACGTCTTTGTGCTTCTCGGAAAGGCTTTGCAGCAGGGTGAAAAGCTCCAGCACCTCGTCCCTTGTCTGAAGCAGTTCGTCCCTTAGGAAAAGTTTCACATCCAGAAGAACCTGGTCGTTGCGGCTTCGGCCGGAATGAATCTTCTTGCCCACATCGCCCACGCGTCTTGTAAGCAACAGTTCCACCTGAGAGTGAATGTCCTCCACATCGGCTTCCACGGCAAACTTGCCCTCCTTTATCTCATCCAGGATGTCGTTCAGGGCCTTTGTGAGTATTTCCAGCTCGTCAGCGCCCAGCAGGCCTATGCTCTGCAGCATCTGTATATGCGCCAGCGAACCCTTTACGTCGTAAAGAGCCAGCCTGTTGTCCAGTTCCCTGTCTCCCGCAACCGTGAATTCATCCACGTAGGAGCTTGCCTGTGTGCCTTTGTTCCAAAGAGTAGACATATGTTATAAACTTATGTTGTTGATCAGATTGATATAGTCTTCCAATGCCCGGTCCATTTCCCCAAGCAATATGTATTCGTTCTTGTGGTGAGAGCGGCTGCTTTCCCCGGGGCCCATTTTCACGGCATCGCAGCGTGTGCGTATCCAGTCCGATGTCGTTGGCGAAGAGAAACACTCCATCCCGCTTTTCTCCAGGGCCTTCATGATAAGGCCGTCTTTCTGCGTTGCCGAAGACCTGTTTGTGAGATTGCGGGCCTTCAGGGTGCTTTTGCACACAGCCTGCAGTTCTTCCAGAATCTCCGTGTTGCTGTAACAGTCCGTAGGTCTTATGTCCACCACAAAACTGCAGCTGTCCGGAATCACATTGTGGGCGCTTCCGGCCTGTATCTGGGTTACGCTAAGCTTCACTTCCCCCATCAGCGGCGACACCTTTTCAAAGCGGTGGCTGCGCAGGGCGGCAATGTCGTCCATTGCAATATACAGGGCATTCACACCCTCGTTCCTTGCCGCGTGTCCGCTAATACCCTTCGCCAGGCCGTCCAGCACCAGAAGCCCTCTTTCGCTTGTTGCGGCCTTGCCCGATGTGGGCTCGCCGATAATGGCAAAATCGGGTTTCGGGAACTCTGTATTACTGTTCTGCCAGTATTCGCCCCACAGATAACGGGTTCCGTCGGCCCCGCTGCGCTCCTCTTCGGCGCTTATGCAAAGCATCAGGTTGAACGGGAGTTCCTGCCTGAAAAAATGCAGGAAGGCTGCTATCATCGTAACCACGCTGCCTCCGTCATCGTTGCTGCCAAGCCCAGCCACAAAGCTTCCTTCCTCCAGCCCCAGCACCTTCGCCGCCTCCTTGTCCGATGGACGGAAGGGATCGAAGCCGTAACCCTCGCATGCCGGCACGGTGTCCATGTGGGCACATAGCATAAGGGTGGGCCTGTCCTTGCGGAAAAGGGGAGTAAGGGCCAGGATATTGTTCTTTATGCAGTGCGGCTGCACTCCGTTGTCCACAAGGAAACGGCAGATTTCATCCCTTACCTGCTCTTCTTCCGAAGTGAGGGAAGGGATTGCCACCATACGGCGCAAAAGTTCTGTGAATCCGCTGTCCATCCTATTCCAATATGGTTCCGGTTCCGTTATTCAGGTTCTGTGCGTGGCATATCCTTACGCTTCTTACGCCTTCCGATATCGCCTTGAAAGCGTTTTCCAGCTTGGGAATCATTCCATCGGCCACTTTGCCCTGTTCTTTCAAAGATAGGAAATCCTTTTGTGAAAGCTGCCTGATGAGGCTTTTTTCGTCATCTTTGTCCATAAGGACTCCGGCCTTCTCAAAACAGTATATCAGCTGCACGTCCATCTCTTCCTTCGCAAGGCATACGGCCACGCTCTGGGCAATGGTGTCGGCATTCGTGTTCAGAAGATTGCCCCTGCCGTCGTGGTTTATGGCGCAGAAAACCGGTGTGATGCCGTTGTCCAGAAACAACTTCAGGGTGTGTCCGTCCACTCCGCTGCTTATCACGTCTCCCACGAATCCATAATCCACTTCCTGCCCGTTAACAAGTTTCGGAGCCCTTTTCGCTGCTGTTATGATGTTGGCGTCGCAGCCCGAAAGACCTATGGCATTGCAGGATTTTGCCTGAAGTGCGGCAGTTATGCTCTTGTTGCACCATCCGGCGTAAACCATGGTGACAATGCGCAGGGTTTCGCCGTCTGTCACACGCCTTCCCTCCACCATAACGGGTTCCATTCCAAGCTCCTGCTGCATGCGGGATGCCATCACTCCGCCCCCGTGCACCAGAACCTTCTGTCCCGGGATTGCTGCGAAATCGGCCAGGAAAGAGGCCAGCAGCTGCGGATTGTCTATGACATTTCCGCCTATTTTCACCACCCTTACCATTACAGACTCTCCAGCATTCTTTTAAGTACGACGCTTGCCGATATTTCGCGGTTCGCAGCCTCGGGTATAACCAGGCTGTCTTCGGATTCTATAACTTCGTCTGTGACTATCAGGCCTCGTCTTACAGGGAGGCAGTGCATGAACTTGCCGTGGTTGGTGAGTGCCATCTTGGCGCTGTCCACTGTCCAGTCCATGTCTTCGCAAAGTATCTTTCCGTAGTCTTGCGGATTGGCAACGCCCGGGCAGCTCCAGTTCTTGGCATAGATGAAGTCCGCCCCCTCGAAGGCTTTCCTCTGGTCATATTCTATCCTTGCATTGCCGGTGAAAGCGGGGTCCAGCTCATATCCGTGCGGATGCGTAATCACAAGGTCTATATCCTCTGCCGCGTCCATCCACTGTGCGAAAGAGTTGGGAACAGCCTGGGGCAGAGCCCTGCAGTGCGGCGCCCAGGTTAGGACAACCTTCGGTTTCTGTACCTTCTTGTGCTCCTCTATGGTTATGAGGTCTGCAAAGGCCTGCAAAGGGTGCACTGTGGCCGATTCCATTGCGAAAACCGGTTTGCCGCTGTACTTTATGAACTGGTTCAGCACGGTTTCCGCATAGTCATAATCCCTGTCCTTGAGGCCGGCGAAGGCGCGTACGCCAATGAGGTCGCAATAGCTGCCCATGACGGGGATGGCCTCCAGAAGATGCTCGCTCTTGTCTCCGTTCATTATCACGCCGCGCTCTGTCTCCAGTTTCCACGCTCCTGCGTTAACGTCCAGCACAATCACGTTCATGCCAAGATTGATGGCCGCCTTCTGGGTGGAAAGACGTGTACGCAGACTGTTGTTGAAGAAAATCATCAGCAGGGTTTTGTTCCTGCCAAGATGCTGGTATTTGAATCTGTCGGCTTTTATTTCGGCGGCTTCAGCCAGTGCCTTTTTCAGGTCCCCAAGGTCCTGTACGTTTATGAATGTTTTCATTGCTGCTGCATTAATGCTTCCTCGAAGCTGTTTATAAAGTTGTCCGCATCGTCCCTGCTTATGCAAAGAGGCGGAAGAAGACGCAGGGTGCTGGTGCCTGCGCAACCCGTGAAGATGTGTTTCTCCTTAAGAAGGCGTGTGCGCACTTCCTTGTATGGAATGTCCAGCTCTATTCCTATCATAAGGCCGCGTCCCCTCACTTCCACAATATGCGGCTGCCTTAGGGCAAGTTCCTTCAGTTTCCCAATCAGATATTCTCCCACTTCGGCAGCGTTCTGCACAAGATTCTCTTCCTGCATCACATCCAGTACTGCAAGTGCTGCGGTGCATGCAAGGTGATTGCCTCCGAAGGTGGTTCCAAGCTGGCCGTACACCGGTTTTATCTTGTCTGATATCAGAACGGCGCTCATGGGGAAGCCGTTGCCTATGCCTTTGGCAACGGTGATGATGTCCGGAGCAATCCCAAGATGTTGGTGGGCGAAGAATTTTCCGCTTCGGCCATATCCGCACTGGATTTCATCGCATATAAGAAGTGCGCCGTGCCTGTGGCAGGCTGCTTCAAGGCCTTTCGCGAATTCTTCGCTTGCCAGTTTTATGCCGCCCACGCCCTGTATGCACTCCAGTATCACTGCGCAGACATCTCCTTTTGCCAGTTCGGCCTCCCAGGCTGCCAGATCGTTCAGTGGCAGGTAGGTGGTGTGGCCGGCATTGTTGATGGGGGCTATTATCTTAGGGTTGTCCGTCACCTCCACAGCTAGGCTGGTGCGGCCGTGAAAGGCTTTCTGCGCGCTAAGCACGCGTGTTCTTCCGTTGGTGAAAGATGCCAGTTTCAGGGCGTTCTCGTTTGCCTCGGCCCCGCTGTTCACAAGGAAAAGCTGGTATGAAGGGTATCCGCACGCCTCTCCAAGACGCTGCGCCAGATCCTGTTGCAGGGTGTTTACAACACTGTTGGAATAAAAGCCCAGCCTGGACAGCTGGCTTGTCATCATCTCCACGTAATGCGGATGGCAGTGACCTATGCTTATAACTGCATGTCCGCCATAGAAATCCAGGTATTCCTGTCCCTGGGCGTCCCAAACCTTGCATCCCTGTCCCTTCACTATGTTTATGTCAAACAGGGGATATACGTCAAATAAATTCATTGCAACAATAAGTTTCGCAAATTGTAACTAATTGCTATTCAAAGTATTGTGCATATTTTGCGAAACTTTTTCCCTACGCACAAACACTTCTACGTTACCCTTTCCCTAAATCCCTTTCCTCGGGAAAGGGACTTACTATCGACCTAAAGGTCTCAAAGTTGTCATAATTAGAAGGCGCTGGCCTTCAGCATAAGGCCTGTCTTTTCGTCCAGGCCGAACATCAGGTTCATATTCTGCACAGCCTGGCCCACGGCTCCTTTCAGCAGATTGTCTATAACCGAGGTTATAACCGCCTTGTTGCCGAACTTGTCCACGTGCACCAGGGCCTTGTTGGTGTTCACCACCTGTTTCAGATCCAGATCCCTGCCGCTGTAGAAGGTGAAGGCCGCATCTTTGTAATAATCCCGGTATAGGCTTTCCAGCTGCTGGGCATCGGGGTTTGTGGCACTGCCTTCCTCTCCGCAGAATTTCACCACTTCGGTGCAGAAGATTCCGCGCGCGAAACAGCCCCTGTACGGAATGAAGTCTATGCTGCCCACTTCCGATGGCGACAGCTCTCCAAGAGACTGCCTTATCTCGTGCAGATGCTGGTGGCTGAACACCTTGTATATGCTTATGTTATCGTTCCTCCAGGAGAAATGCGTACTGTCCGATGGCTTCTGCCCGGCTCCGGTGGAACCGGTGATGGCATTTACGCACACATCATTGCCCAGCAGTCCGGCCTTTGCAAGCGGAAGCAGTCCCAGCTGTATGCAGGTTGCAAAGCAGCCCGGATTTGCAAGGTGTCTGCACTTCCTTATCTCCTCCCGGCTCATCTCCGGCAGTCCGTACACGAAATCGTGGTCTCCATGTATGCGGAAATCCTGGGCGAGGTCTATTATCTTCACATCGGACGGAATTTCGTGCTCCTGCAGGAATGCCCGGCTCTTGCCATGGCCGAAGCAGAAGAACACGACATCCACATCGGCAAAGGGCAGCTGGTCTGTGAACTTCAGCTCTGTCTCTCCCATTAAGCCTTCATGCACCTCCCATACATATCTGCCGGCATTGGATTCGCTGTTCGCAAATACAATCTGAACCTGGGGATGGCACAGCAGAAGGCGTATGAGTTCGCCTCCCGTATATCCTGCCGATCCAAGTATTCCAACCCTCACCATCTTATCTCTCCTCATCCGGATGTGCCAGATAATATGCCCTGAGGGCGGTTGATGATACTTTTATGAAGCCTTTGGCCTCTTCCGATGTCCATCCTTTGGCGCCCTCGCCATATTCTCCAAGCTTGTTCTTCACAAGGTCGTCCGGCGTGTCGCAGCCCACGGTCTGGAAGCCCAGCGGCCTCAGCTCCAGGCTTACTGTTCCGTTCACGTTCCTCTGTGAAGACTCCAGCATGGCCTCTATATCGGTCATCACAGGCTCCAGATACTGGCTTTCGTGCAGGAACATTCCATACCAGTTGGCAACCTGGTCTTTCCAGTACTGCTGCCATTTGCTAAGGGTGTATTTCTCCAGGAAGCGGTGGGCACCTATAATCAGCATAGGCGCTGCGGCCTCGAAGCCCACACGTCCCTTTATGCCTATGATGGTGTCGCCAACGTGGCAGTCCCTGCCTATGCCGTATGCCGCACCAATCTCCTCCACCTTGCGTATCGCCTCTATCTTGTCTGTGTACTCCACGCCGTTCACGCTGCAAAGTTCACCCTTTGAAAAGCCCAGGGTAAGAATCTCGCTGCCCTCTTTCACCGGGTGTTTCAGGTATGCCGATTCCGGCAGGCCCTGTGTGGAATCCAGAAGCTCTCCGCCGCAGATGCTGGTGCCCCAGAGACCCACGTTATAGGAGTATTTCAGCTTTGTGAAATCCGCATGGAAGCCGTTTGCGTTCAGATAGTCAACCTCCTGCTGGCGGCTTAGGTTGCCGTCGCGGGTAAGGGTGATTATCTCCACGCCCGGGGCCAGGACCAGGAAGGTCATGTCGAAACGTATCTGGTCGTTGCCGGCTCCGGTGGAACCGTGCGCTATGGCATCGGCCCCAATCTCCTTGGCGTAACGCGCAATGGCTATGCCCTGGAAAATGCGTTCCGAACTAACGGAAATCGGGTAGCAGTTGTTCCTCAGGACATTGCCGTACACCATATAGCGCAGGCTTTTGTCATAGTATTCCTTCGTGACGTCAAGGGTAACGTATTTTTTTGCGCCCAGTTTGTAGGCATTCTCCTCGTTGGCCTTAAGCTGCTCTTCGCTGAAACCTCCTGTGTTGGCGCATGCAGCATAAACCTCGTATCCCTTCTCTTTTGCAAGATACATCACGGTATAGCTTGTGTCCAGACCACCGCTGAACGCAACAACCACTTTCTTTGCCATCTTATTTATCTCCCTTTAATATGTTTTTCTCCAAAAGCTGTTTGATTGCCATATGCTCCTTCGGGTCGTACAGCAGGCCTGTGCATATGCACATCTTGTGATCCTTCATCTTAAGAATTTCATAGTTCACGCATCCCTGGCAGCCTTTCCAGAACTCGGGGTCGTCTGTGAGCTCGCTGAACGGAACCGGACGGAATCCCAGTTCATAGTTCATCTTCATCACTGCCGGGCCTGTTGTGATGCTGAAAATCTTTGCATCGGGGTACTTTTCCCTGGACAGCTGGAAAATGCGCAGCTTTATCTTCTTGGCGACGCCCATTCCGCGGAAACGGTGGCTTACAATAAGACCGCTGTTGGCCACGTATTCCTTTCCGCCCCAGGTCTCTATATATGAAAAGCCTGCAAATTCGTCTTTGTCGGACAAGGCAATCACCGCCTTTCCCGCAAGCATTTTCTCGCTTACGTACTCGGGGGTTCTTTTGGCTATTCCTGTTCCCCTTTCAAGAGAGGACTGGTAAATTTCGTCGCAGATTTCCTGTGCGAATCTTGTGTGGCTGGCATCGGCCACTTTTACAATAATATCCATTGTATGATGTTTATTTTATATATTCATTCCAATCCACCAGCCTCATGTCGCCCTTTCTCTGATAGGTGTCGTGCAGGGCGAAGGCTGCCGTAAGTATGTGCGGGCTGTGTCCGCCCCCGCGCGAGGCAAGTTCCACGTATTCGCGCAGGATGGGCCTGTAGTCCGGGTGGGCTATGTCTATCAGTGCCTGCGCCCTTTCTTTTGCGGTTTTGCCTCTGAGGTCTGCCACGCCGTATTCCGTAACTATGCAGTCCACGAAGTGCTCTGTGTGGTCTATGTGCGTGCAGAAAGGCACTATGCTGGTGATTTTCCCATCTTTCGTGGTGGAAGTGCAGGTGAACACGCTAAGCATGGAACCGCAGGTGAAATCGCAGGATCCGCCCACGCCGTTCATCATCTGGCTTCCGAAGAGTTTCGTGGAATTCACATGTCCGTATATGTCCACCTCTATGGCGGTGTTTATACTGCATATTCCCAATCTCATTATTATCTCCGGGCAGTTGGAGATTTCCGACGGACGAATGAGTATCCTGCCCCTGTACGGGCCTATGTTGCGGTACAGATCCTGCAGGCTTTCATTGCTGAAGGTAAGCGCTCCGGTGGAGGCCGTCTCTATCTTTCCCTCCTTTATCAGCCTAAGCGGTTCCTCCTGCAGCACCTCCGTGTACAGGTTGAAAGAAGGCAGGTCCGGGCTTTCGCCCATTGCGCCAAGCACAGCATTGGCTCCGCTGCCCACGCCGCTCTGGAAGATAAGCCTTCGGCCGTTGATGTACTTCTTCTGTATGTTCCAGGCATAGAAATCGGCCAGGTTGCGTCCTATCTGCAGCTGGGCCTGCGTTGCGGGAGCCATGGCCCGGTTTTCGTCCGGAATGCAGCACTCCACTATGCCGGCAATCTTGTAAGGGTCCACTTCTATATAAGGAAGACCGATGCGCTCCAGCGGGTGTGTGATGTTGATGGGGGAGCGGAACCACGGGTCCTCTATCTCGTAGATGTCGTGCATACCCACAAGACGCGGGCTGTGCCAGGTGTTAAGCTCTATGAAAACGCCCTTTTCGGCTTCGCGGAAAATGGTTGGGGCTATGCCTATTCCGGCAGTGAGGTAGATCCTTATCCTGCCGAAGATCTCCTGTATCTCGCAGGCTTCCACTATGCCCCAGCTTATCTGGCCGTTATAGCCCAGACGCAGCTGGGATGCGTTGTCGGACAGGTTCAGGTCTGCATATCTCACCTTGCCGTTGTTGGCGCTCTCCCTCACTTCCTTGTTTACGGAAAAAGGCATCCTCCTGTCCATTGCATCGGCCGATGCCAGCTCTCCGTCACAGGAGGCTCCCACGGATGCGCCGGTTATCACATCCACTTTGAAAGGCCGCCCCTGCCCGTGCTCTTCCCTTGCCCTTGCGGCGATTGCAGGAACTATACTTTTCGGACTTCCCGCCGGGCCGAATCCGCCGATACCCAGAATGTCTCCGTTCTGTACCAGTGCCGCCGCCTCCTGCGGTGTAAGTCTGCTGTTGATATCAAAAGCCATAGGTTACGCTAATGTATAATAGTCATTACCATTCATTGTCATCCTCAATAGGGCAGACTGCCGTCTGCAGTTATTTAAGGTTGGGATTTCTGGCAAATATATAAGAAAAAATCGGTATCTTTGAATGTTTTTTCTGAAAAGAATCAATAATATTGCCGAAACTGTGAAAAAACTCTTGGAACTTTTATCTGCGGCTTTCTTCGCTGCCACCCTTGGCGCCGTATCCGCAGGCGCACAACCCCTGCAGGAGCAGGCTCCCAATCCGAACACGGCACTCCTGAGGGGACGCCAGATATATGAATATCGCGGCCGGTACAACGGTCATGTTTTCTGGGACAATCCCGAATACCGTACGGGAGATGTTTTCTATGACGGACGTCTCTATAGGGATGTCATGCTTAATGTAAACGCCCACACTCAAGACCTTTATGTGAGAACGGGCCATAACACTGTGCCCGTTGTAATCTACAGGGATCTTGTTGCATGGTTCCGCATATCGGGCATCATCTATGTGAACATGCGATATGCCGGGCATGAAGATTTTGCACCAGGCTTCTTCCAGCTGTACAGGGATGACAGCGGAAAAATGTGGTACCGCCAGGTTACCAAACCCCTGAGGGGAGATATAGGAGAGCATAACGGAGAGGACGGCATAGGTTATTACGACCCCAAGTACAACCCGGATGTAGTTCATTATTTCCAATATACAGACCGTTTCTATTCCTATGACCGCAAGGGGAAATTGAAAAGCTACACCCCAAACAGGGTGCGGAGGAAATACCATCCTTCCGCCGTACAGGAAATACCGGCGCTTCGGCCCGCCTATCTTGCGGAAAGGGAGTTCCGTGCGTTTGAATCCGGAGTGCGGTTGCGCGACAATGCCAACGTGGAAAGCCTCCCTGCCGGATATTTCGATGACAACAGCAGCGTCAGCGATGCGCGCCGCAATATGCAGGAGTTTCTGGAGCAGGAGCGCATCATTGCAGATTCCCGCAACAAAACCTACTTCGTGGGTGATCCCCGTCATAAATCACAGCGGGGACGCGTTCACGGTGTGATACGCGATGTCGCCAGCGGCGAAGCCCTTTCGGGAGTGCTTGTGTCTGATGAAAGCGGTGCACATTATACCCATACAGCCGATGACGGTTCATACAGTCTCACTCTCCCTGCGGGAGAAGGCCTGATTACGCTGAAACAGTATTCCATGGAAGACATGGCTTTCCATGTGATGGTTTACGGCGACGGCGAGCTGGACCTCCTGATGCGGGAGAAGATAACTGCCCTCAAGAGTGCCTATGTTTCGGCCGAGGGAATGGCAGACCACCGCAAAACCTCCATGGGTGTGGAGAGACTGAACATAAAGGTGCTGAACAAGATTCCAACCGCCTTCGGCGAGGGTGATGTCCTGAAGGCCATGATGACCCTCCCTGGCGTGAAAACGGTGGGCGAGGCATCCAGCGGCTTCAATGTGCGCGGCGGTTCGGCAGACCAGAATCTCATCCTTTTCAACGAGGGAACCATCTACAACCCTTCGCATATGTTCGGCATTTTCTCTGCCTTCAACCCCGATGTGGTGGAGGATGTTGAACTTTACAAGAGTTCCGTTCCCGTGCGCTATGGCGGCCGCATCTCGTCCGTAATGGATGTCAGAAGCAAAGACGGAGACCGCAACAAGGTAAAGGGCAGCCTGGGTATAGGCATACTCACCAGTCATGCAGCGATAGAAGGCCCCTTCGACAAGGAAGGCAAAACTACCTTTGTCCTGGGAGCACGTGCCACCTATTCCAACTGGATGCTTAAGGTTCTGCCGAAGAACAGCGGCTACTCTGGCGGCAGGGCGGATTTTGCCGATGTGAACGCGTCGGTAACCCATCGTTTCAACGACCGCAGCACCCTTCAGGCCTATGGATACTGGAGCTACGACAAATTCTCTTTCAGCGGTGACACCACTTTCCGCTACATGAACATAAATGCAGCCCTGCGCTATACGAAAAAGTATGACGGCGGCCGTCAGATGGTCATTTCCGGAGGTTACGACCAATACGGCAACACTCTGGACAGCTATATGAATTCGGCCCGCTCCTTCACCCTGGAAACTGCCGTAAGACAAAGCTTTTTGCGTTCGCAGTTCACTCATCCTATTGGTAATCATACATTAAGTTACGGTGCCGATGCCGTGTTCTATTTCCTGAATCCGGGCACCCGCAGCCCTTATGGCAAAGAGTCTCTGGTTATGCGCAAACAGATGCCAACCGGGTATGGCCTGGAGCCTGCCGTCTATGCCGGTGACAGCTGGAATATTGCCGGCGGTCCGTTTTCTCTGGACTATGGCTTGCGCATCTCCGGCTTTGTGGCAATGAATCCGGCCAAGTTCTATCTGGGACCTGACCTTCGCGTGTCGGGTAAATACACTCCGCTTCCTAATCTTTCCTTCAAGGCAGGATTCAACAGCATGACGCAGTATGTCCACATGATATCCAACACCGCCGGAATCTCGCCAATGGATACCTGGCAGGTGAGCACAAACAAGATTAAACCGCAGAGAGGCTGGCAGGTGGCCGCCGGAGCATACTGGAGCTTTGCCGATGCCTTCTGGGACCTTTCCGTTGAGGCCTACTACAAGAGATGCCTGAACAGTCTGGACTACAAGAGCGGGGCCCAGTTGCAGATGAACGACAACCTTGCCGCCGACCTGGTTCCGGTAAGAAACCAGAGCTATGGTGTGGAACTGATGCTGAAAAAAAGCAAGGGACGCCTCACGGGCTGGCTTGCCTACACCTATTCCCGCTCCATGCTTCAAGAAATGCAGGACAGGGGAGTCCTTACCATAAACCGCGGCGAATGGTATAACGCCCCTCACGACAAACCGCATGATATAAAGCTGGTTGCAAACTATGCCTTCACCCACCGCTACAGCCTTTCGGTGAACCTGGACTACAGCACCGGACGTCCTGTGACAGTGCCTGTGGGCCAATATTACTATGAGGGTGCCATACGTCTTGCATATTCAGACAGGAACAGCTACCGCATTCCGGACTACTTCCGCATGGATGTGGCCTTCAATATAGATCCGGGCCACTTCCTTAAGGCCCTTACGCACTGCAGCTGCACCATCGGCTGTTACAACGTAACTGCAAGGAAGAATGCCTACAGCGTGTTCTATACCACAAACGGCGGCCAGGAAATAAAAGGCTACATGGTTTCCGTATTCGCCTCTCCAATCCCATACCTCACTATCAATCTGAAATTCTAGGCCTGCGATATGAAAAGAATCCTTTATTTGCTTGTAGCCGTACTGGCAACTTCGTGCATTTATCCTTTTGATACAAGACCCGTGGGTGGTGACGATTCCAGGCTTGTGATTTCCGGCGATATCATGGTGGGCGACATATGCCGCTTCACCGCCGGTAATGTAGTGCCAATAGGGCAGGAAGATACCCCGCCTGATGTTGAAATGCAGGTTATGTCCCGAAGCGGAGCCGTCTATGCTGCCCGGAAGATGAATGACAGTGAATATGTGGTGGACCTCACTTCGGCCGATATGAACGATGAATACATGCTTCACGTGCTGCGCCGTCCGGACGGCAGGGAATATGTGACTCCATGGAGCAGACCGCTTCCTCCCCCGGTCATTAGCAAAATGTCCTACACTAACGATGAAAGCAGCGTAACCGTTCTTGTGAGTGCCGATGGCGGCAGTTCCCAGCATTTCAAGTGGGATTATGAGGAGGTATACGAATTTCACGCTGAATACCAGGCTATGTACCTGTACAATACGGATTACGTGCCCGGTGTCGGTGAGGACCCCGAGGACCCGGGAAGGATATATATCAAGAACCCGGACCGCTTCAAGAATTACTACTGCTGGAAATACAGCAACAGTATGGAGATGGGTCTGGCTTCCACAATCGTACAGACGGAAAATCTTCTTGTGGACTATCCTGTGACCACAATTCCCCGCAACTCTCTAAGGCTGCAGAGTCTATACAGCATAAACATGAAAATGCGCTGCATCTCTGCCGATGCCTTTCTGTTCCTGGATAATATCCGCAACAACAGCAATATCTCCGGAGACCTTTTCTCTCCCGTGCCAAGCGATGTCAGGGGTAATATCCGATGCGTTACGGACTCTACCGAGTGGGTTGTGGGCTATGTGGACGTGTGCGCTGTTGCTTCTAAGCGCTTCTTCATAGACAACGACAGCGAGAAACTGTATGCCCCAGATCGCCGCCTTGAATCTCCTCTTTATATCCCGGAAATCGACGGGAACGGTGTTTACAACTTCGCTTGGCTTTACAGAGAAGGGGCCAGGCCGGTGATGCTGTTTGGCGGCGAAATGTTCCCCAGCAAAACCAATATGCAGTGGGCTTCGATAAGGTGCGTGGACTGTGTTGCCAATGGCGGAAGCAAGAAAAAACCTGAATACTGGCCTAACAATCACGAATGATGAAAAAGTTTCTTCCGATACTGTTTTTCGCCTGCCTTGTGTCCTATGATGCCATGGCCGGTGTTTTCGCATCCACAGACAAGAACGTGTATGTGTCCGGGGATCATATCTTCTGCAGTGTGTTCTGCAATGACCCCGATGCAATAGCCTATCTTGAACTGCGTAGCGAAACAGCCTCCCTCGCCTTTGCGAAGGCAGCATTGAACGAGGGCCGCGGTGCCTGTGAACTTCCGCTGTCCTTTGATATTCCAAGCGGCAACTACTGTTTGGTATGCTATACATCTTCGGGTTCAGAGGACAGACAGACCATTGCAATTTACAACGTCTTCTCCACAGCCCGCAAGGAAAACGGTTGCGAGATTGTGAAATCCCTGCCGGAGGCGGACAGGACCACATCCGTGTTCGCGGCCGGTGATTCCCGCAAAAGCGGCAGGGTGCTTATTGAAAGAAAGGACTCCTGCGTCACAATCACAAATACCTCATCGGAGCTTCTGGACTGCGCCCTTTCAATTTCATGCGCGGACCTAATCGCCCCTGCATCGGAACATCCTTTCAAACTTGACTCTGCGCGCCGCGGCGTGAATTCAGAGCCCGACGGTGAAGTGTTGCACCTGTCCTTCGCAGGCCGCGACACCTCAAAGGTCATGCAGGAAACCGATGTTGTCCTGATGGGCGTCATGGGAGATCCGGAGAGTCTTGGCAGCTGCAAGCTTACAAGCACGGAAGTAGTAATGCCTACGGAGAACATTTACGGCAAAACAAGCATTGTCCTTATGGTGGACAGCAATGAGGAGATAAGCGGACAGTATTATCTGTTCCCTCATCCGAAGGTGTATTCGGGCGAAATAGGGGATCTGGGCCGCTTGAAGCTCTATTCCGCCTATGAAACAGCTTTGCTGCGCCGTGCGCGCGCCGTGAAGGAAGATGCCATTGCCATGAGGGATACCATACTCACATCCCTGCCTATGCGCCGCACCCATGTTTTCCGCAGTGAAGACTGCAAATCTTTCGTCCTGGATGATTACAACCGCTTCCCAACCATAGAGGAAGAGGTGGTGGAGATACTTTCCGGTGTAAGGATGCATAACGAAGCGGGCCGCAAGAGCTTGCGCGTGGTCCTCAGCGACAATGTGGACGGCACACAGTCCAGCCTGGGCGATGCCCTTGCCCTTATTGACGGCATTCCGATTCTGGACACCAGAAAGATAATTGAGTATGATCCTGCTCTTGTAAAGCGCGTGGATGTGTACGGACACAAATACATGCTGGGCTACAAAGTGTACAAGGGTATAGTGAATTTCGTAACATTCAAGGGGAATGCTCCCGGGGTGGTTTTTGACGACAATACACGCATTTATGACTTCCAGGGCTGCAGCTATCCGGTAATTTTCCGGGGAGCGCACACCCTCTACTGGCATCCTCTGCTTAAAATCCAGCCGGGACAGTCATATACTGTCCAACTTGGAGATGTTCAGGTGCGCAATCTCCGAATTCAGGTTCAGGGCCGCTGAAAGCGGGGGATAAATTCAAAATGAAAATTTTTGAGAGATAAGTCAAACTTTTTTTGTAACTTCGCGTCCCCAATGATGATTTATTGAAAATCGTAACGGATTACATATGCAGCAGTTAAAGATTACAACATCCATAACCAAACGAGGCGAAGGCCTTGATACCTATCTTGCCCAGATTTCAAAGATTCCAATGATTACTCCCGAAGAGGAGGTGGACCTTGCAACGCGCATACGTCAGGGAGATGAAAAGGCCTACCAGCGCCTTGTGGAGGCCAATCTGCGTTTCGTGGTTTCTGTGGCAAAACAGTATCAGAACACAGGTCTTGCACTTATCGATGCCATCCAGGACGGTAATGTGGGCCTTATGACCGCAGCCAGCAAATTCGACGAGACCCGCGGTTTCAAATTCATTTCGTATGCTGTATGGTGGATACGTCAGAGCATCCTTCAGGGTATGGCAGAGAATTCCCGCATGGTGCGTCTTCCTCTTAACCAGATTGGTCTGCTTGGCAAAATCAACAAAAGCGTTTCCAAGTTCGAGCAAGAGAACGGCCGTTATCCAAGCGAGGAGGAAATTGCAGACCTTATAGATTTCCCTGCAGGCAAAATCCGTGAGATTCAGACAGTTGGCAGCCGCCATATGTCTTTCGACGCTCCTTTCGAGGACGATTCGGATTCTTCTTCTCTCATCGATATCATCCCTAACAACAACAGCCCTGCAACAGACAGCGGCCTGGATATGGAGTCTCTTTCTTCAGACCTCAACCGTGCCCTTCAGGTGTTGAAGCCAAGGGATCGCGAAATCCTCATTCTTTCTTTCGGTCTTGACGGAATGGGCGAAAGGGGATTGGAAGAGATTGCAGAGCGTCTGGACCTCACCCGTGAGAGGGTTCGCCAGATTCGTGAGCGCAGCATCAAACAGCTGCGTCACACATCGGCTTTCGTTACTTTGCGTCAGCACATGTAGTGATTTCCACCTCCGGCCAGTCCGATGGCACGGGGGCTTCCACAAAGATTTCTTCGTGACGAACAGGGTGGTCGAAGCGTATGCTTCTGGCCATCAGGCAGATTCCGCCATTGCGGTTGGAACGCGGTGCACCGTATTTCAGGTCTCCCTTTATGACGCAGCCCAGGCCTGCCAGCTGGCAGCGTATCTGGTGGTGGCGTCCCGTAAGCAATTCCACTTCAATAAGATGGTAGCGTTGGCTCTGGCCAATCTGGCGGTAGCGCAGCTTCGCAAGTTTTGCATCCCTGGTGTCCTTGCCCACTATATAGCTCTTGTTTTGCTTCTCATTTCTTTTAAGCCAGTTTTCCAGCATCGTGAAGCCGTCTTCGGCCGATGCATCGGCTTTCGGGGCCGGGTTACAGCAGAGAGCCCAGTAGGTTTTGTGGACGGCACCGGTGCGGAACATCTCGTTCAGACGTTCCAGAGCCTTTGATGTCTTTGCGAACATGGAAATGCCGCTCACAGGCCTGTCCAGACGGTGCGGAACACCCATGAACACCTTGCCCGGCTTGCTGTCCCTCTGTGCAATGAAAGCCTTCAGGGTTTCGCTCAGGGCTTCGTCTCCGGTTTTGTCTCCCTGCACTATTTCGCCCACGGCCTTGTTGAAGATGAGGATGTGGTTGTCTTCATATAAGATGCGTGATGCTATGTCATTGAACTCCTCCGGAGCCATTTCCCTATATTCCATGTGTATGTGATTGTTTATATGCGATTATCCCTACAAATTTAGCAATAATTCATTTCCTTGGATAAAAAATGTTACCTTTGCACTTCTTAATAACGAACAAGAGGTTATGCAGAACGAACTACAGATATCGCACCGCGGCGTGGAGATGCCGGAGTCGCCTATACGCAAGCTTGCCCCTCTGGCCTATGCGGCCGAAGACAGGGGAGTGATGATACACCGCCTGAACATAGGCCAGCCGGACCTTCCCACCCCGCAGAAAGCCCTTGACGCTCTTAAGAACGTAGACCGCACAACTTTGGAATACTCTCCTTCGCAGGGATACCGTTCTTTGCGCAAGGCCCTTGTGAACTATTACGAGCGCTATCAGATAAAACTGGATGCCGATGATATTATCATCACCTGCGGCGGTTCGGAGGCTGTGCTTTTCGCTTTCATGTCCTGCCTGAATCCGGGAGACGAAATTATCGTTCCGGAGCCTGCGTATGCCAACTACATGGCTTTCGCCGTATCGGCCGGTGCGGTCATACGCACGATTGCCACTACCATAGACGAAGGATTCTGCCTGCCGAAGGTGGAGAGGTTCGAGGAGCTTATAAACGAGCGCACCAAGGCCATACTCATCTGCAATCCCAATAACCCCACAGGCTATCTCTATACCCAGAGGGAGATGAATCAGATAAGGGATCTTGTGAAAAAGCACAATCTGTATCTCTTTTCCGATGAGGTGTACCGAGAGTTCATCTATACGGGCTCTCCATATATCAGCGCAATGCACCTGGAGGGAATAGAGCAGAATGTGGTGCTCATAGATTCTGTGTCAAAGAGGTATTCGGAGTGCGGCATACGCATAGGCGCCCTCATCACCAAGAATGCCGCCGTGCGCAAAACCGTTATGAAATTCTGCCAGGCCCGCCTTTCCCCTCCGCTCATCGGCCAGATTGTTGCCGAGGCTTCCATAGAGGGCACCGAGGCATACAGCCGCGAGGTTTATGAAGAGTATACGGAACGCAGGAAGTGCCTGATAGACGGAGTGAACCGTATCCCCGGCTGCTATACCCCTATCCCTATGGGCGCATTCTACACTGTTGCCAAGCTTCCCGTAGATGATGCCGAAGAGTTCTGTGCCTGGTGCCTGGAGGAGTTCAAGTGGAAGGATGAGCACACACCTGCAAGCATATCTTTCAGCGGCCAGGAAATTCCTTGCACGGGAGAAACCGTCATGATGGCTCCGGCGGCAGGTTTCTACACCACTCCGGGCATGGGAAAGAATGAGGTTCGTCTTGCATATGTCCTGAAAAAGGACGATCTGCGCCGCGCCTTATTCATATTGGGAAAGGCCCTTGAGGCATATAATGCAGAAAAATCGAAAAAAAATTAGAAAAAGTTTGGGATTTAAAAAATCCTTCGTATATTTGCAATCCCAAACGATAAATGCTGGGTTCGTATAACGGTTAGTACTCGAGATTCTCAATCTCGCAATAGGAGTTCGATTCTCCTACCCAGTACCAACTTCAAAAAACCAAACAGTTTGGGAATTTGAAATACTTGGGGGATTAGCTCAGTTGGTAGAGCACTTGCTTTGCAAGCAAGGGGTCAAGAGTTCGAATCTCTTATTCTCCACAAAGAAGCCGGCCTAACAGCCGGCTTTCTTCGTGGAGAATGTTTTACCCCCGCTGCTCCGCAGCTGCCCCCTAGGGCATGCCGCCATCTGCAATGCAGCTGTCGGGTGCCTTCGTGGCTCAATTATCATTTCGCACACTTCGGCACGGCGGCTGATGCCGCCATCGTCGCTTCGCTCCTCAATAAGGACCCCGCCGGGCCGCAAGAGATGTGGCACGCCCAGCGTGGCAAATCTCGGTCGCTAATGATATTCTGTCCACAAAAATAGCCCTTTTTGTGGATACGAGGCGTAATTTACGCTTTCTGTCCACAAAAACGGCCTTCTGTGTGGATAGAACAACCTTTCCGGCCGAAATTACCTGATTCCCGATGCCCCAGGACTTGCCGCCATCGTCGCTTCGCTCCTCAATAAGGACCCCGGCTATATCGGATAGATTTCGGCGTTTACGTAGGTGAAGAGATCCTGCGGGGCTATTTTCACCTGCAGGCCGCGTATTCCGGCGCTGATGTAGATGTGGTCGTACAGCAGGGCGCTTTCATGGATGAATGTGGGGAATTTCTTTTTCATTCCTATGGGAGAGCAGCCTCCGCGGATATAGCCCGTATTGGGCAGCAGTTCCTTCATGTGCAGCATCTCGCAATTCTTGTTGCCGGAAATGCGGGCAGCCAGTTTCAGGTCCACCTCAAAGTCTCCGGGAATCACGCAGACGAAAAGCCCGCTCCTGTCTCCGCGCAGCACCAGGGTTTTGAACACCTGGTCTATGGGCTCGCCAAGTTCTTCGGCAACATGCACCGCACTGAGGTCATCCTCGGAGAATCTGTACGGAATAAGTTCGTACTCTATCCCGGCCGCATCCAGCAGCCTTGCCACATTTGTTTTTGATATTCCTGCCATAATTGCCGCAAATTTAACTATCTTTGCGCGATTGGCAATAAGGCCGGTAAAATTATATTCCAGATATGACACTCATCAAATCCATTTCAGGCATAAGGGGTACGATAGGCGGTGGCTGCGGCCAGGCCCTCACCCCGGTAGACATTGTTAAATTCACCTATGCGTACTGCGAGAAAATGATAGAGCGCGGAGGCCCTAAAAAAGGCGGTAAAAAGTATAAGGTGGTAGTGGGCAAGGATGCCCGCCTCAGTGGTGAGATGGTGGAACAGCTTGTTGTGGGAACCCTCATAGCATGCGGTGTTGATGTGATAAAGATAGGCTTTGCCAGCACTCCAACCACAGAGATGGCGGTTACCGGTCTCAAGGCCGACGGCGGCATCATCCTAACCGCATCGCACAATCCAAAGCAGTGGAATGCCCTGAAACTTCTTAACGAGAAGGGCGAATTCCTGAATGCGGCCGAGGGCCAGGCTATACTGGACTGCGCCGAGGCGGAGAATTTCAACTTCGCGGAGGTGGACCAGCTTGGACACATTACAGAGGAAGACTATGTGAAAAAGCATATCAAAGAGGTCCTGAAACTGGATTTGGTGGACCGCAGGGCCATCAAGAAGGCCGGTTTCAAAGTTGTTGTAGACGCGGTTAACAGCGTAGGCGGCGTCATCATGCCTCAGCTTCTGAAGGAGCTTGGTGTGAAGGTCGTGCAGATAAACTGCAAGCCTACAGGCGATTTCGCCCACAATCCGGAGCCGCTTCCGGCAAACCTGGTGGAGCTTTGCGAGGCTGTTAAGAAAAACAAGGCCGACCTTGGCATCAGCGTGGATCCGGACGTGGACCGTCTTGCCCTCATCTGCGAGGACGGCCAGCCTTTCGGCGAGGAATACACCCTTGTGAGCGTGGCGGACTACGTGCTTGGAGAGATTGTTGCCAAGGCTGCAAAGAAGGGCAAGGATCCGAATCAGATATGCAAACCGTACAAGCTGGCTACAAGCAGCAACTTAAGCAGTTCCCGTGCCCTGAAGGACGTCACAGAACGTCTGGGCGGCACATACCAGCCTGCGGCGGTGGGCGAGGTTAACGTGGTTGCGAAAATGAAGGAGACCGGTGCCGTGATTGGCGGCGAGGGCAACGGAGGCGTTATCTATCCGGAACTTCATTATGGCCGCGACGCCATGGTTGGCGTGGCTCTATTCCTAAGCAACATGGCCCACAAGGGACTTTCTGCCACACAGCTGAAGGCAACATATCCGGACTATTTCATTGCCAAGAACAAGATACAGCTTAACGACAGCGCCCTTATAGACAAAATTCTGGACGGCCTGAAGCAGGCTTATGCCGCAGAGGATATCAACACCCTGGACGGAGTGAAGATTAGTTTCGAGGCACAGCGCAAATGGGTTCATCTGCGTCGCAGCAACACGGAACCAATCATCCGCATTTATGCCGAGGCTCCAACCCAGGCCGATGCCGAGGCTCTTGCAAACAAGGTTATCGCCCTTGCCAACGAAATCATAGGCTAGGCTCATGTTCAGTTTCCGCACCACACCGTTGATAGACCAGCTGGACAAGGCCCTGCTGGATGGGGCAGTAGGCTGCTTTTGCACCGCAAACTGCTGGCGCACAGCGCAGAACCGCTATATGTGGCAGATTTTCCAGGAAAGGGGGAATCTGAAGAGGCTTTTTGTGCCGAAGGAGGCCGAACTTACCCCCGGGACCAACCATATCACATTTGAACCGCAGGAGCTTGAAGGCCTGGATGCGATAGTTGTGGAAATCCAGGACACCGGTGCCAGGTTTTTCAACTACACCAAGGATGTCCTAAAACTGATGGAGGCCCTTGCCGCCATGAAGAACGCCCCCTCCCTTTATGTCGTGGACCATATTAATCCTGCAGGAAGGGTGGTGGAGGGAACCATGCCCGAAAGCGCCCTGCCCGATTATCTCCCGGAAGAGCACACTGCAAGGGTTGCCCATCGTCACGGTCTCACCCTGGGCGAGCTCTGCTACCTGTACTGCAACGAGATAGGCGCTAAATATCCCCTTCATGTGATATCGGCCCTTGCCACTGAGAGTAACAGGGACATACTCCCGTGGGTGATAGCGCCCTGCAGCGATATTCCGGGCCTTTTTACCTGTGAACTTTATGCAGGCGGCGGCCTCTGGAACAACACCAACATCACTCCGGGCATAGGCACATCCCGCCCCTACGAGTATATAGGCGCACCTTTCGTAAAACATGACGGCCCGCAGCCTCCGCAGATGCCGGGGGTAATGCTGCGTCCGTGCTCCTTCACCCCTTCTGCCGGCCGATATGCAGGTGAAAGATGCTATGGTTATCAGCTTATGCTGGACTCCGGCGGCTCTTATCACAGCCTGCTGCACACCCTGGAGCTGCTTCGCTTCTTCAAGGAATATTACCCGCAGTTCAAGCTGGAGGAAGGATTCAAAACCAAGCTTGCAGACCCTCAGCTGATGGATTATATCCTTGGACAAAGCAGCAGGGAAGAGCTTAGGGAATATGTGAAGGTGCAGGAACAGAAATGGATAAGGAAGGCGAAAAAATTCCTGCTTTACGAAGACCAGCCATACCGCGTGAAATAGTTGGCGTTTTGATAAAAAATCCCTACTTTTGTCCGATAAACCTCCTGAATACGTTATGATCCAGATATTTTACAAATCAAACGGTCAGATGATGGTTTCCTGTACGGAAGCGGATTTTGCCACCCTCAATAGAGAAGACGTGCTTTGGATAGACCTTCTTTCCCCATCTGGAGAGGAAAAAAAGGCGGCCGAAGCTTTTCTGGACTGTTCTCTCCAGGCCCGTTCGAAGGCGGAGGAGATTGAGAGTTCTTCCCGCTTCATAGAAACAGAGAAAGGTATATTCCTGAACACCAACTTCATTCTCCCGGGTCCGGACGATTATGCCATGGAGGCTGTCTCCTTCGTGCTTATCGGCTGCACCATCGTTACCATCAGGGAGATACAGCTGAAATCCTTCACGGATTTGCAGCGCCGCGTAAGGGCTTTCCCGAAACAGTATACCAGCAACTTCCACGTGTTCCTTTCGCTTATGGAGCAGCGTGTGGACCTGGATGCCGATATGATTGAGATCATGAGCAAGGAGATTGCCCAGCTAAGCCGCAAGATTAGCCAGGGAGAGGAAAAGATTACAGAGGATATTCTCTTGGATATCAATCAGTTGCAGGAGAATACCATGGTGGTTAGGGAGAATATTGTGGACAAGCAGCGCATGATAGGCAGCATCCTCAAGACCGCCAAGCTTCCGAAAGGCATGCAGGGCCGATGCAATGTTGTGCTGAAGGATATCGCCTCACTTATCAACCACACTAATTTCAATTTTGAGCGTCTGGAATATCTCCAGGATACGGTGCTGGGTCTGGTGAATCTGGACCAGAACAAGATTATGAAGGTATTCACCGTCGTAAGCCTCATGTTCATGCCTCCAACCCTTATCACCAGCTTCTACGGCATGAACGTTAAACTGCCTATCCTGGACACTTTCGGCCCGTGGGACTGGCTGCTTATCGTAGGCTACCTTATGCTGTCAGTTGTGGTGGTTTACATTATTTTCCGTACGAAAAAGTTGTTGTAGCCATTGGGGTTACAAATAAAATTTGTATATTTGCGTCCCTTTCCGGGCGCGCGTACGTGTGTCCCGCAAGGTCAAAACATAAAGTTTAACGTATTAATTTTCAAAAAAATCCATTATGGCAAACGAAAATGAAATCAAGAATGCATCGTTGAATGCATCAATCGCTCCTGAAGAGTTCAACTGGGAAGCGTTTGAGAATGACAACGTGTATGATGCGGATCGTAGCAGCATTGAGGCTAAATACGACGCAACCCTCTCTAAAATCAACGAGAATGAAGTTACCGAGGGTACTGTAACATCAATCAACAAGAAAGAGGTTGTAGTTAACATTGGCTACAAATCAGAGGGTGTTATCCCTACAACAGAGTTCCGTTACAATCCGGATCTCAAGGTTGGTGACAAAGTGGAGGTTTACGTTCAGACCGCAGAGAACCGCTACGGCCAGCTTATCCTCTCACACAAGAAAGCTCGTGCAGTGCATTCTTGGGACCTCGTTAATGAGGCATATAACAAAGACGAAATCGTTAAAGGTTACGTTAAGACCCGCACTAAAGGCGGTATGATCGTTGACGTATTCGGTATCGAGGCATTCCTTCCAGGCAGCCAGATCGATGTTAAACCTATCCGTGACTACGATCAGTTCGTTGATACTACTATGGATCTCAAGATCGTTAAGATCAACCCGGAGTTCCGCAACGTAGTTGTATCACACAAAGCTCTTATCGAGGCTGAACTTGAGGCTCAGAAGAGCGAGATCATCGGCAAACTGGAGAAAGGCCAGGTACTTGAGGGTATCGTTAAGAACGTTACAGACTACGGCGTATTCGTAGACCTTGGCGGTGTTGACGGTCTCATCCACATCACAGACCTTTCTTGGGGCCGTATCAACCATCCGAAGGAGGTTGTTGAGCTTGATCAGAAGATCAATGTTGTTATCCTTGACTTCGATGAGAACAAGAAACGCATCGCTCTGGGTCTGAAACAGCTTTCAGCTCATCCTTGGGAGGCTCTTGACGCTAACCTCAAAGTTGGTGACAAGGTTAAGGGCAAAGTTGTTCTGGTACAGGATTACGGCGCATTCGTAGAGGTTGAGCCGGGCGTAGAGGGTCTTATCCACGTTTCAGAGATGAGCTGGAGCCCACGCCTGCGCATTGCCCAGGACTTCCTTCACGTTGGTGACGAGGTTGAGGCTCAGATCCTCACCCTGGACCGCGAGGAGAAGAAGATGTCTCTCGGTATCAAACAGCTTGTAGAGAACCCATGGGAGAACATCCGTGAGAAATACCCTGTAGGCAGCCAGCACGCTGCAACAGTTCGCAACGTAACCAACTTCGGTGTGTTTGCAGAGCTTGAGGAGGGTATCGAGGGGCTCGTACATATCAGCGACCTTTCTTGGAACAAGATCAAACATCCTTCAGAGGTTGTAGCTCCTGGTGACAAACTTGACGTTGTTATCCTTGAGTTCGACGAGGAGAACCACAAACTCTCTCTGGGTCACAAGCAGCTTCTTGCAAACCCATTCGAGCAGATTGAGAAAGACTTCCCTGTAGGTACAGTTGCCCAGGGTAAGGTTGCAGAGGTTTCAGACAAACAGGCTACTGTTATCCTTGCTGGTGACGTTGAGGCTGTTTGCCCTGCAAGAGACCTTGTTAAAGAGGACGGTAGCGTTCTTGCAGCAGGCGAGACTGCCGATTTCAAAGTAATCGACATCAAACGCAACTCACGCAAGGTAACCGTATCTCACCTCAAGACCTACGCAGCAGCTCCTGCAAAGGCAGAGAGGGCAGAGAAACCTGCTTCTGAGGCAGATCAGGCCAAGAAGGCTGTCAAGAAGATCAACGATTCTGTAGAGAAAACAACTCTCGGCGATCTTGACGTTCTTGCAGCTCTGAAAGAGCAGCTCTCAAAGTAATTTATCCGCCAGATAATGGCCGGTAAATTCACATTGAACATATTGGGTACGGCTTCTGCGAAGCCAAACCTGAAACGTGCATCAAGTGCTCAGTTGCTTCAGGCAGCTGAGCGCTTGTTCTTAATAGACTGCAGTGAGGGGGTGCAAAGCCGCATCCTGCAGCAGAACGAACGTCTGGCCCAGTGGTGCAGGGAAAATCGTGTCCAGGGTATCAGACGCATATCAAAAAACCAGCTGGACGGCATTTTCATCTCCCATATCCATGGGGACCATATGTTCGGGCTTTTCCCCCTGCTGTCCACCATGGCCATGAACAACCGCAGCAAGCCCCTGTACATCTACGGGCCCAATGCGCTGGGTTCCATCATCACCTTCTACAAATCTTTTTGGGGAGACAAAGACCCTTATGAGATTGTCTTCGTTCCTCTGAAGATGAAGGCCCCGGAAGTTGTTGCGGAGTTTCCGGGCCTGGAGATTCTTGCATTTCCGCTGAATCACGGAATAGAGACTTTCGGCTTCCTTTTCCGCGAAACCGGTACACCTTTATATAAGAAGGAGCCTTGCAAGGCACGCAGCTATGCCTATTGCAGCGATACCGCCCCGTTCCCGGAGCTTGCATCCTGGGTGAAAGGCGTGGACCTGCTGTATCACGAGGGCACTTATTTCGTGGAGGACAGTAACAAGGCCCAATTCCGTAAGCACAGTACCACGGCCGATGCTGCGAAATGCGCCCTTGACGCGCAGGTGGGCCGCCTTATCGTTGCACACTACTCATCGGCCATTAAGGAGGAGGATATCCACGGCCGCTATGAAGAGGAACTGCGCAGCATTTTCCCGGCATCCACGGCATTGGACGACGGACAGATTATTGATTTACCCATAATACCTTTATAATGAGAAAGAGCATACTTGTTTTTCTTGCATTTCTGCTTTCCTACAGCCTCACTGCCGATACCACGAAGGATTTGGTGGAAGCCTATGTGGCCCGCTATTCTTCGCTTGCCGTGTCCGAGATGTACCGCAGCGGTATCCCGGCAAGTATCACCCTGGCTCAGGGCTTGCTGGAATCGGGTTTCGGCCGCAGTACGCTGGCTGTGGAATCAAACAACCACTTCGGCATAAAATGCCACAGTGACTGGACCGGTGAGAGGGTGTATCATGATGATGACAAGAAAGGGGAGTGCTTCCGCAAATATTCCCAGGTGCTGGATTCATATAAGGATCATTCAGACTTTTTGCGTTACAAGCCCCGCTATGCCTCTCTTTTCGATTTCGAAATAACAGACTACCGTTCATGGGCAAACGGCTTGAAGAAAGCCGGTTATGCAACAGATCCGGCCTATGCCGGCAAACTTGTCAATCTCATAGAAAGCTACAATCTGGACCGTTTCGACAAGTTTGCTCCTGTGGAGGGTGCGCAGCAGGAGGAAATTCTTCCGCAGTCTCCCAACGTTCTTGAAAAGGCCAGCCGCTATGAGGGTTCCGGCCGCAGGGGCAGTTTTGCCGTTTCCCTTAGCAGGGAAGTGCTTCAGATTAATGATATCCCTTTCATATATGCGCGTGAGGGCGAGACTTTCAAAAGCATAGCCCTTCTTTACGACCTTTTTCCGAAGGAACTGATGGCTTTCAATGACGTGAAGAAAGACCGTGCCCTTGTTTCAGGCGAGGTTGTATACCTGAGGCCGAAGGCTAATCGCGCTGTGAAAGGCCTGGAGAAACATATCTGCAGCGATGGGGATAATCTATGGCAGATATCCCAGAAGTATGCAGTTTCCCTGAAGTCCATCCTTAAATATAATCACTATAAGAGTGCCGATGTTATTCTGCGTGAAGATGATACGGTCAATCTTCGAAGCGGGAGGTAAGGCAAGTGGCTTACAAATTGTAATCTGAATCCAGTTGGGACATCCGAAAGGGTTTGAATAAAGTTCGTGAAAAAAGTTATATTTTTTACGAACTTTATTTTTGTATGCAAATTGTGCATAATATTTATGATATGCAATCTGTTTAGTGTTATTTCGCATAAAAAGTGTTACCTGTTGGCATAAAGATATTATAATATGTTAATTTCTGCTTCAGGTGGCCTCTATTGCCTTTTTGCTGAAGATTTATTATCTTCGCGCCATATTTTTTCGTTATTGAAGCGATGAAAAGATAGGGTATTGTACTTACGAATTGAAAGTATTTATATTCAAAATTAATCATTATTAAACTTTAGCGTATGAAAAAATTAAGCTTTTTTCTAGCGACACTGTTTTTGATTCTGTTTTCTCAGCTGGCTTTTGCCCAGTCGAGGACAGTTTCTGGTAGTGTCATCTACGCTGAGGACGGTACCCCGGCCATCGGTGCTTACGTTGCCGTGGACGGTACCAACCTGACTGCACTCACAGATCTGAACGGTAAGTTCCAGATTAATGACGTGCCGGCAAGTGCCCAGTATGTTACAGCCAAATTCATGGGTTGTAAGGATGCAAGGGTAAAAATCACTTCAAACATGAAAATCGTGCTTGAAAGTGATGCATCCGTGCTGGACGAGGTTGTCGTAACCGGTATGCAGGTTACAGACCGCCGTTTGTTCACAGGTTCCTCAGCAAAAATCGATGCTGCTTCCACCAAACTTGATGGTATGGCGGATGTCAGCCGTTCGCTGGAAGGCCGTGTTGCCGGTGTGTCCGTTCAGAACGTTTCGGGTACTTTCGGTACAGCGCCTAAGATCCGTGTCCGTGGTGCAACTTCCATCTATGGTTCATCAAAACCTTTGTGGGTTGTGGACGGCGTCATCATGGAAGATGTTGTGGATGTAAGTGCAGACCAGCTTTCTTCAGGTGATGCGAATACTTTGATTTCATCTGCAATCGCGGGCCTGAACTCCGAGGATATCGAGAGCTTCGACATCCTTAAGGACGGTTCTGCAACTTCAATCTACGGTGCACGCGCTATGGCCGGTGTGATTGTGGTTACCACCAAGAAAGGCCGTGCCGGACAGTTCAACTTGAATTATACAGGTGAGTTCACTACACGTCTGAAACCTTCATACAGCACTTTCAACATCATGAACTCCCAGGATCAGATGGGTGTTTACCAGGAGTTGGAGCAGAAGGGATATTTGAACTATGCATCCGTTTCAAATGCATCTTCAAGCGGTATTTACGGTAAGATGTACCAGCTTATAAGCCAGTACGACAAGACTTCAGGCCAGTTCGGCCTTGCCAACACTCCGGAGGCAAGGGCAGAATACCTTCGCGCCGCAGAGTACCGTAATACAGACTGGTTCGACTATCTGTTCTCAAATGCCGTACAGCACAACCACTCTCTCAGTGCTTCAGGCGGTTCGGAGAAGGCAACCTACTATGCTTCACTTTCTGTGATGCAGGATCCGGGTTGGACACAGCAGAGCAAAGTTCAGCGTTACACCGGTAACCTGAACACCACATTCAAGTTCCTTGACTGCCTTTCATTCAACCTCATCAGCAACGCTTCCTTCCGTAAGCAGCGTGCGCCTGGTACACTTGGCCAGACAACAGATGTTGTTTCCGGCGAGGTTAAGCGTGACTTCGATATCAACCCTTATTCCTATGCGTTGAACACTTCGCGCGCCCTTGACGCCGACGAGTACTACACCAGGAATTATGCACCTTTCAACATCAAGCATGAGTTGAATAACAACTATATCGACCTCAGCGTGGCCGATGTACGTGTTCAGGGCGAGTTGAAATTCAAGCCTATCAAGCAGTTGGAATTCTCTGCCCTTGGTGCGGTTAAATATACTTCAACTTCACAGGAGCATTATATTCTTGACGAATCCAACCAGGCTCTTGCATACCGTGCAATGGATACTGCAACAATCCGTGACAATAACCCTTATCTGTACAAGGATCCGGACAATCCATATGCCCTTCCTGTATCGGTTCTTCCGCAGGGCGGTATCTACGAGCGTACGGACAACTCCCTTTTCGGATGGGATTTCCGTGCTACAGTGAACTACAACCAGACTTTCGCACAGAAACATATCGTTAACCTCTTCGGCGGTACAGAGATCAACAGCCAGGAGCGTCACGGTACATGGTTCCGCGGCTGGGGCATCCAGTATGGTATGGGCGAGACTCCTGCATATGACTACCATGTGTTCAAGAAAGGTAACGAGGAGAACTCGGAGTACTTCACTATGACCAACACTCATGTGCGTTCTGCAGCGTTCTTCGCAAACGGCACCTATTCTTATGCCGGCCGATACACTTTGAACGGAACATTCCGTTACGAGGGTACCAACAAACTTGGCAAGAGCCGTACGGCACGCTGGCTTCCTACATGGAACGTTTCTGGTGCCTGGAACATTCATGAGGAGGAATTCATGAAACCTATCCAGGAGGCTGTTTCACACCTCTCCCTGAAGGCTTCATACTCTCTTACTGCAGACCGCGGTCCTTCTTCAGTTACAAACTCGGCTGTGGTTATTGCATCGCATAACCCTTGGCGTCCTTTCACTTCAGTACGTGAGACAGCACTCTATATTGCCGATCTTGCCAATACAGACCTCACCTACGAGAAGAAGAAAGAGCTTAACCTCGGTTTGGAGGCCGGTTTCGTAAACAACCGTATCAACTTCACCTTCGACTGGTATACCCGTAACAACTACGACCTTATCGGTGTAATCAACACCCAGGGCATTGGCGGACAGGTTCAGAAGCTTGGTAACATTGCAACAATGAAATCAAGCGGTATGGAGGCATCCCTCACTACAGTTAATGTGAAGGCAAAGAACTTCAGATGGACAACCAACTTCATCTATTCACATTCAAAGAACGTGGTTACAGACCTCAAGACCACCGTGCGTGCCGTAGACCTCATCACAGGTAACGGCTTTGCACAGGAGGGCTACCCTGTACGCGGTATCTTCTCAATTCCTTTCAAGGGTCTTAACTCCCAGGGTCTTCCTACATTCGTAAATGCAGAGGGCGAGACAACTGTAAGTGACATCTACTTCCAGGAGTCCGATCCAGAGAAACTTAACAACTGGCTTGTTTACTCCGGCAACGTGGATCCTACAGATGTGGGCTCTTTCGGTAACGTATTCGAATTCTACGGCTTCACCCTCAACGTGTTCATGACATACTCTTTCGGTAATGTCATCCGCATGGATCCGGTGTTCCGCAGCAGCTATAACGACCTTGATTCCATGCCTAAGGAGTTCCGCAACCGCTGGACAGTGCCGGGTGATGAGAAATATACAAACATCCCTGTTATCGCCAGTGTTTGGCAGAACCGTCAGGATACAGACCTAAGGTATGCATACAATGCCTACAACTATTCTACAGAGCGTATTGCAAAGGGCGACTTCATCCGTATGAAGGAAATCTCCCTCACTTACGACTTCCCACGCAAATGGGTGGAGAAGATCAAGCTTAACAAGCTGTCTCTCAAGTTTATGGCAACCAACCCGTTCCTTATCTATGCAGACAAAAAGCTGAATGGACAGGATCCGGAATTCTTCAATACAGGTGGTGTGGCTGTGCCTCTTGCACGTCAGTTCACCTTCACACTTAAGATTGGTCTTTAATCGGGAGGATACATATTATGAAGAAATTTAATTTTATATATTTTATTGCAGCAGCCGTTCTTACACTGGCTTCTTGTGATAAGTTCCTGGATGTGATGCCCGATAACCGTACAGAGCTAAATTCCCAGGAGAAAATCCGTGCTCTGCTTACATCGGCTTATCCCGAGACTGATTATATGCTGGTAACCGAGTTCTCTTCCGACAATGTGGACGATTACGGCCCTGAAAACCCTAACACAGACCGTTTCATCGATCAGGTTTTCGCATGGGAGGACGTTACAGAGACCGATAATGAGGACACCGAGAACGTTTGGCAGAGTGCATACAATGCAATTGCACACTCTAACCAGGTTATCGAAGCTATAGAGAAAATGGTTGGCCCTGAGGCAAAGGGATACGAGCCAGAAATGGCCGAGGCTCTTATCTGCCGTGCATATAGCCACTTCATTCTTGCCAATGTGTTCTGTCATGCCTACACAGAGAGCACTGCTGACGAGAAACTTGGCGTTACATACATGAGCATGCCGGAGCAGGGTCTCAACCCTAAATATCAGCGTGAAACCCTTGCCGCAATCTACGACAAGATTGATGCCGACCTCCAGCGTGCGCTGCCTAACATCAGCGACGGATACTACAAGGTTCCGAAGTATCACTTCAACGCCAAGGCTGCTTACGCTTTCGCAACACGTTTCTATCTTTTCTATGAGAAGTGGGATCTTGCCGTGAAATATGCAACTTCTTGTCTGGGTTCTGTTCCGGGTGGCGTTCTTCGTGACTGGAGGGCTCAGGCCAAAATGACTCAGGATCGCGAGGTGATTACAAACCACTTTATCGACGCTGCTCTTCCATGCAATCTGCTGCTTATGACAGCATACTCCAAGATGGGTCTTGCGTTCGGTCCGTATTACTTATACTCCAAGTATTCTTCTGGCAACTATCTTGCCAATAACGAGACCGGTATCGCGCTTGCAAAACTCCTTGGCCAGAGCAACAACGGTTTCTATGCTTCTCCAATGAAGGTTTACTCCGCAACCAATCTGGACAGGGTTATCTTCTGGAAGTTGCCTTACCTCTTCGAGTATACAGACCCTGTTGCACAGATTGGTTACTATCGTACCGTATATCCTGCGTTTACAACAGACCATGTATTGCTGGAGCGTGCAGAGGCTAATATTATCCTTGGCAACTTTGACGATGCCGTGGCAGACATGAACCTGTGGCTTAGCAACATCTCAAAGAAAGACTGGAACCTTACCAAAGAGGAGATCAGCCAGAAACTTTCTGCGGTAGAGTATGCAACCCCTATGGTTTCTACAGTCAAGAAGCATCTGAATGCGCCGTTCCTTCCAGCTCTGGAAGAGAATCCACTTCAGGAGAACCTTCTCCACTTCTGTCTGCTCTGCAAACGAGTTGACGGTCTTGGACAGGGCCTCAGATGGTTTGATGTTAAACGTTACGGAATTGAGATTCAGCGCCGTGTTATGGGCTCTGACGGTCAGCCTCATACTGCTGGTGACATCCTTACAGTTGATGACGAGCGCCGTGCAATCCAGATTCCTAAGAAAGTTATTGACGCCGAATATCAGGCAAATCCTAGGTAACAGTTATGAAAAAGTATATTATAATCTTATCAGCAGCTGTACTTGCCCTTGCTTCTGCCACTTCTTGCCAGAAAGAGGTGTTGGATCCGCACAGTGTCATTGTTGTTAATGACGTTCCTCAGAACGATTTCGACAAATGGCTTACGAACTACTACGTGAACCCGTACAACATAGAGTTCAAGTATCGTTTCGAGATGGGCGAGTCGGACATGAATTACTATACAGTCCCTGCTCCGTATAAAGAGTCTGTGATGATGGCTCACCTTGTAAAGTATCTTTGCATAGATACCTATGATGAGGTTGCCGGCACCACATTCACACGCAGTTACTTCCCTAAAATGTTCTTCCTTATAGGAGAATGGGAGTACAGGAACAACGGTACCTACATCCTTGGTACTGCCGAGGGTGGCAAGAAGATACTCCTGTCAGGTATCCTATATCTTACAGAATGTCTGGAACAGGGTGCCGATGCTCTGAACCACTACTATATCAAAACAATCCATCACGAGTTCACACATATCCTGAACCAGACAAAGAACTATCCTACAGAGTTCTCCCAGATCACAGGTTCCGGTTATGTTGCCGACAGCTGGAGTACAGAACCTTTCAACAAGGAGTATCTTCAGAACGGTTTCATCAGTGATTATGCCCAGCACTCATCAGGTGAGGATTTCGCAGAGATGCTTTCAATCTATGTGACAAACACTCAGGAATATTGGGACTACCAGCTTTCTTCTGCGGGCAAAGATGCCGCCGACCTTATCACAAAGAAACTTGATGTGGTTCGTGATTATATGAAAGACACTTTCGATGTTGATATCGACCAGCTGCGCGCCACTATCCTGCGCCGTCAGAATGACGTGGTTAGCGGCCGCGTGGACCTTGAAGACCTTACCATTAAATAAGGAGGCTGATTATGAAAACAGGTAAACTAATATTCGCGCTTCTGGCATCGGTGGTTCTGGTGTCTGCGCAGTCTTGCTTGAAGAATCAGGCCGATATTTTTGATGAATCTTCTTCTGAACGTCTCCAGAACCTTTTGGAAGATACTTATGCTGTTCTTCAAGGCAGTTCTTCCGGCTGGCTTATGGAGTACTATCCGGGTGCAAACCAGAAATACGGCGGTTATGCCTATCATCTGATGTTTGACGAGCAGGAAGTCTCTGTTGTTTGTGAGCTGGATCCGGAGAATGCTTATACCAGTCTGTATAAGATGACGGACGATAACGGTGCCGTGCTTTCTTTTGACGGCTACAATGAGGCTTTGCACTTTTTCGCAACTCCTTCTTCATCGGAGTATGAGGCCAAGGGCGGCGACTTCGAGTTCAATGTTGTAAGCGTTTCAGCCGACAATATAGAGCTCCGCGGCAAGCGTTCTGGCAACTTCTACAATCTTCACCGTTTCCCTGAGGGTATTACCCCGCAGGCATATATGGCCAAGGTTAGTGATATGGCAGGTAGCATGCGCGCTGCTGTCATCAATGGCAAAGTAGGTGAGACTGATGTGGACGGCGAAATTGATTTCGACCACCGTCACATCACTTTCACATACGAGGATGGAGATGAGGAAAAAGTAAGTGTCGTGACTCCTTTCATGTATACAGACACAGGCATTCGCATGTATAAGCCATACAAGGTTGCAGGAGCCACTTTCACAGAGTTCATGTATTTTGCCGGAAATAATGTTTTGACTAACGGCAGCTATACATTCCAGGGAAAACTTCCGGATGATTATACAAGCTATCTTGATTTTGCCGGTGATTATGTGCTGAGCGCATATGGCGGCAGACTTACTTATAATGTCTCCCTGGTACCTACTGCAGACTCGAAGGGATTCATGCTTAAAGGTCTTTCTGCTAAACTCAGTCATGACTTTGAGTTGTATTGCGCGTATGATTCTGCCAAAGGACGTCTCAATATAAATTCTCAGATGGTAGGCTCAGAAGGTAATGTTGACGTATGGTTTGCTGCATGGTCTCTTGTAGGCGGTGGTAACCTTACATGGGACACTTCTTATGGTATGGTTATTCACAAGGATCTTGACACCGATAGATTCCTCCTCAGTGATAATGGCTTGACAGATATGACTATCGATTCATTCCTTCTCTGGGGTATCGGACCGGCTGGAGATAGTGGTTCTTTTACAGGCTGGGGTGATGACTACCAGTTCCCATATCTCCAGTATATGACCCGCAAATAATTTCTGAACTATTATGAAAAGATTTGTTTCAATTATATCGATGGGCCTCGCTCTTCTTGGCGGAATCTCCTGTAAAAAACAGGCGGTTCCGCAGGAGGAGGCTCCTGCTTTCAAAGTTGTAAGCAGTACTCTGGTTATTCCTGCTAAGGGTGGACAGGCAAGTATAGCTTATGAAGCAACGAAAGCTTTCACCGTGTCTGTAGACAAGACTTGGTGCACAGCAGAGGATGAGGGAGACCAGATTGTATTCACTGCTGCTGCCAATGAAGACCTTCAGTCACGCTATACCGTTGCTACAGTAAGCTGCGGCGGCAAGGAGTATAAGTATACTATCCAGCAGTTCGGCTTCAATTCTTCCGGCTTCGAGCCTTCTGACATCAGGACATCTGCCTTGGCCGCAGAGTTCAACTTCCCTTATGCCTATGACGAAATGCTGGAAGCAGCAACCGATGCTTCATGGATTACTCTCACCGTAACCAAAAACAATCTTCATGTTGCCGTTGCGGAAAACACCACTGTAGGCTCTCCGGAAGATCCTTCACGCATGGCTGAAATCGCATGGCACCTGGGCGTTGATACAGGCGTAATCAAAGTTACCCAGTCCAATGTTTCATTCATGAAGCAGGATGATAACTGGTCTGTATACTATGACGGTGTGAAACCTTATAATGATGAGGACGCAGCATACATCTACAACGATGTTACAGATCCTGCGAAATCCGGTCTTTACTCTATTACCTATGTCTCCAAGTCTGAATTCGAACAGAGCGGAATGGAAATGGATGACTATGCTATGGTTGTAGGTGACAATCTCCGTGAAGAGATTAAAGAGGCTGTTGAATTCTATCAACTATTCTACCCTGATATCACGTTCGCAGACTTCCTCTATGAAGATTCTGATTTTGAGATCTTCGATCCTATGGAAGCTGGTGACTATATCGCGTTCGCTATCGGTTTCACAGCAGATGAGGCTCTCACCGGTCACTATCAGTACAGCGAATTCACCGTTAAAGGCGGTGGCGGCGGAGATAACCCTGGAGATCCTACTGATGTCAGCGGTACCTGGTATTGCGCTTCAGCTATAGACTATTGGGGCGAACCAGTAGAGAATTGGACGATGACTATCACAAAGAGCGGGTCTTCATTCTCTATAGCTGGTTTCGACAAGAGTTTTGATGAATTCCTAAGCAAGTACGATCTGTCTTGCGAACCAGCAAGTGCAAAACTCAATGGCTCTACGCTTACTGTTCCAGTTAATTCCGCCACAGGCATCCAAGCGGATGGTACCCCTGTTGTTTGGGTTGGATTGAATGATAATAATCAGAAGGTTGATATAGAATTTACATATGACTATGTAAATAATACGCTTACTCTTTCAACTGAAAACTACGGTGCTTATGTAGACGATCCGGTGGAACCTGGCTTCTATTCACTGTATGCACAACCGCTTGTGTTTAAGAGAACGAGCGGTGGCAATGGTGGCGGCGGAGACACCCCTGGCGGAGACGAAAAGACAGGCTATAACGCATGGCTTGGCGAGTGGGAGTCTGTTCGAGGAGCATCAACTGACACATGGAAGATTACTGCTCTCGTGGAAGGTTCAACTTACACCATCACCGGTATTGAGGGTAAGGATTTCCCTGTTACTGCTATATATGACAGTTCAACCAAAGGTATAGAGGTGCATGGTCAGGATGAAATTGGCACATATACTTCAAGTACATATGGAGAATGCAGCGTAGGCTTCTATGGCGGTTACGGAGAAAAAAGCTTTGCAACTGGAACATACGTGATATTTACTGGTTCCATGAATGGAAATGAAGTGTCTCTAACCCAAGGTGAAGTTAAATTCTCTGACGGAAGCAGTCATGTGCTTGAGCGTGCACAATTTGTTGCAGCAACCAGTGATGGTAAATATCTTACATTGACCAAGGATAAGACACCTCTTCCTACTACCCTCACCAGGAAAGGACAGGGTGGCGGTGACCAGGGAGGATCGGAGAAATACAACAAGTGGCTTGGAAATTGGAATGTTGCTTCGGAAAACGGAGACTTTGCTATTTCTCTATCACAAAAAACTGCAGACAAGTCTTTCAATATGCTTGGCTGGCAGATGGAAGAAAGTTTCTTCAGTGAATCACCGGTAGAATACAATGCGGATGGTACAATCACCCTGTTTGGCAGTGATGATGATCCTATTGCTTCAAATGTTAATATCGGCGTTCCAGAGGGCCCGTGTGATCTCTTCTATGTCGGCAAGTTTATTCATAGTGACGGCAGAGAGTATTACATAACTTCAAATGGTGAAAGCTACTACGATGTGGCTACCGGTACAATCCAGTCTGATGGAACCGCTAAATTCACAGGTAACAAATTTGAACTTTCTGGCGGTGGGGAATACACATTTAGCCGTCTGGAAATCATAGCAGTACCGGTTTCCGATCCTGAAGGCGGTGTTTATACCTTCCAAAACAATCCTTCAGAATTTCCACTCTCTGCAAGCAAGGCAAGCGGCACAGCCAAGAAGATGAATTATGTAGAAAAGAGCTATAGCTGGCAGAAGACAAACATTCCTGTGAAGTCCATGGCTTCTTTTGCTCCTGCCCAGGTATATCCTGTTCAGGTACTTCCATACAACGCTAAGAACAACAGTATTTATAAATCCCTATTGAAAGCGAATACTTCATTTGTTTTTACCGCTGTAAACAATCGCGTGAAACTTATCAAACGTGTGAAATAATAATTTTTAATCACATACATTATGAAAAACAAAGTAATTTTGGCAATTGCTGCCGCAGCCCTTTTCTTCGTGGGATGTGCGAAGGATCAGGCTCTCTACAACAGGGTTGATGACCTTGAGAATAGAGTAAGCAAACTGGAGGAATACTGCAAGGAACTTAACACCTTGACTATTCCTAGTCTCCAGTCTATCATTGCCTCTATCGAAGGCAAACTTTGGGTTACCGATGTGAAACCTTCAGCTGGAGGATTCACCATCACTTTCTCCGATGGCACAACAGCCACCGTTGAGAAAGGCGACAAAGGCGATCAGGGCGAAGTTGGTCCTCAGGGTCCTCAGGGTCCGGAAGGTCCACAGGGTCCTCAGGGCGAAAAAGGTGACGCTCCTACTATCAGCGTTGTCTCTATCGACGGTAAGTTCTACTGGGCAATCAACGGTGAGGTCCTGAAGGATTCCGAGGGCAATCCGATGTCTGTTAACGGTGCAACTCCTATGTTCCGCATCAACGAGGGCAAATGGGAGCTTTCATACGACAACGGCCAGACATGGACTGTTGTAGAGCAGCTGGGTGAAGCCGGTGGCTCTACAATCTCTATCGAGGACGGCGAGACCACCGTTACCTTCTGGATCAACGGAGAGGCTCATGTAATCCAGAAAGAGCTTCCATTCTCTCTGAATATTGCTGTTCACGACCGCAAGGACGTAGGTGTCCCTGAAGGTGAAAGTATTGCCCTTGAGTATACCGTAGCCGGTGCACAGGAGGGTGATGAACTTGAGGTTGATATCCTTAGCGTAACAGATGGCTGGAAAGCAAAAGTTGTTTCTCTCCCTAAAGGCGAGAATCCTGGTTACATCACGGTCACCAATCTTGATAATTCTGAAGGTAAGATTTTCATCTATGCTGCAAATGGCAAAGGTAAATCAGATATCAAATCCCTTGTTTTCAAAGAGGGTGTACTTGACGCTTCTCTTGATGTTGAAACCGTAACTGCCGCTGGTGGCAACGTAGTTCTCACCATCGAGGGCAACATGGAGTATGATGAGGTTTGGATCAACCCGCTTGCAAAATGGCTTACAGTTGCTCCTGACACCAAGGCATACAAGGATGAGATTGTCCTGGTTGCCGCAGAGAACACCACAGGTAAGTTCCGTTCTGCACAGGTTGACGTCTCTTATGGCAATAGTTATCTCGAGTTCATCGTGCTCCAGTACCCAAGCCCTGCAGTTGTTACCGACCTCGCTTCTCTTGACGATGTGGAAGACTACAAACCTGTAGAGCTGTACAATCTTGTTGTTGCAGCCGCTTCACAGTACAGCGTTGTTGTTACCGATGGCAAGAAATTCCTTTATGTACCAAAAGACTATTATGCAGTAGGTTCTACTCTGAACATCTCCGGCATGAAGACTCCTGACGGATTCACAGTTTCTTCTGTTTCTCAGGTTGAGGCCGAGCCTGTTGAGGTAACAGACCCAACTCCAATCTACTACGGTGCAGGTCTGGCTTATGACAGCCCTCAGCATGTTTTCGTAACCGGTCCTCTTACTGCAGAGGAAGGTGTTCTCACTCTTACAACTCCTATGGGTGATGTTGTATGGGTTGAAAGCCCGCTGGAGTCTCTAGGCCTGGATGAACTTGTAGGCAAATATGTACAGGTGGATGGTTACTTCGTTATGGGTATGGAAGATGAAGAGAACAATGTCTTCATGATGATTGCAAATTCTGCCAAAGAATTCAAGGCAGAACTCAATCCGAACTGGAAGACAACATTCAATCCAAACGGATCTAATGCTTCATATCCATGGCATGTAGAGACTGCTGTTTCTGCAGGTGAGGACTACTTCTGCCACTATATGGTTTCTGAGGAGGATTTCGAGGCTATGGGTATCGAGGGCGCTCTTGCAATGGGTACAGACTACCTTGCATATAACACCCTGTATTATTATGGACCATCTTATTTCTCTTATTACGCATATAACCAGGATGGCGATTATGATGACTTCAAGAAACAGTCATACGGTCACTACTATTTCTTCACTGTAGGTGTTGACGAGAATTGCAACCCAACAGGTAAGTATTCAATGACAGAGTATGTATACGAGGAACCTAAATGCGATGCAAAATATGAGGATTACCTTGGCCAGTGGGCAATGGGTGATGTAGTTGTTACAATCGCAGCCAAAGAACAGGGCTCAACTTATACATTCTCAGGCATCAAGAACCAGTCATATGCCGGAAGTTCTACATTTACCGCATATGAGTTTGAAAATGTAGAGGCCGCATTCAGCAATGGGTTCTTTACTCTTACAGAGCAGAAGACTACTGCAACAACTACACATTCAAGCTATGGCGCATGTGATATTTATCTTGCCGGTGTCTTTAAGTCTGGATCAAACAGTTATGGCGCATACCCTACAAATAGCAAGACCCCTAACGAGATTGCACGCTGGGCTTTCGAGAATAACGCATTGAAGGTTTATGCAGGCAACTACAACGGAAGGGAATTCTATGCCATGGGCTGTTCTTGGGTAATCCAGTCTGGAACCAATGCTGGAAAAGGTAATACTTTTACTCCTTTCACCAACCTTGCTGACATGACCAAGTATGAGGATAATATTCCATCAGAACTTCTTGGCAACTGGATCTGTCCTTCTGCAACTGAAGGATGGGAAGAGGGAGCAGAGACCTTTACAAACTGGACTATGAAGTTATCTAAATCAGGTGTCGGAGTCAAGATGGAGAACTTCGATCCTTCGTTTGATTCTTTCCTTGCGCAATACTCACTTGCAGTTCAGGCACCAGTAGCTTCATACGACAAAGATTCTAAGACTCTGACTGTAGCTGATAAAACTGAAACAGGTATATCCGCAAGTGGTGCTTCAGTCGTTTGGCGTGGCATCGTTGGCGAATACTATGTAACAAGCGGTATTCAGTTCGTTGTTGACTACAACGCGTACACTCTTTCTCTTGCAGTTGATGGCTATCAGGCCACAGCAAGTGGTGGCGCATATTCATATTATGTTGCTCCTCTTGTATTCTACAAAGAGGGTCATGTGCCATCAAGTGTGTCAGCATGTGGTGGCAAGGGCAACTCATCATTCGCTAAGGCTAGTGGTTCTTACAAGATGATGTCTGATGTTCAGCCATGTGCTATAGTTGCAGTCTGCCCAGTGGAGGCTGCTCCTAAGAGCGCTAAACCGGAGCGTGTGGCAAAAATTGTCAAATAAGTTTCCCAAACAACTAATAATTTAAAAAAAGGGGCTGTCTAAATCGGGGCAGCCCCTTTTTTTACCATTTTATTCGTAAATTTCCTCTAAAAATCAATTGGTCACATCTATCTGAAGTTGGCGAGCGTGGC
>JAKSKO010000059.1 GCA_024401715.1 Bacteroidales bacterium | reverse complement strand
GAAGAAATCGCCATATGGGCAAAGCGAGTAGCCGGTTCCGCCGGCGAAACGAAGTTGAGTTCCGGCGGAAGGGCGACGCTGTTTGATTATGCAATGCCCCCGCCCGAATGCTCCGCCTCAGTTCATTTACAAAAACGCAACCATCTACAGCAGGTGTTTGGCTTCATTATATTTCAGACCGCAGAGCCTGAGTATCTGTTTGTCGGAACTGTTGTATCGGGCTTTAAGCGTCTTTGCCAGCTTTAGCCTTTGTTGGGTGTTAAGATTGCGGATGTCTCTTACATTGAATAATGACATACAGATCTCGTTCTTATGTTGTCGGAGCTCTTGTATAGGCAGACTTAAATGCGAAATTGCCCCTCCGCGGCTTTCAATATCAGATTCTTTTGTCGTGCAAAGAAAGAAATTATAGCTTCGGATGCTTTTGAAAACCATCTCAGCCAAATCGACTGCAACATATTCTCCCGGGAATATCATATCTCCTATCATCTGAATGGGACTGATTTCTGTCCGATGCGTTTTCATCAATACCATCTGCTTTCTTCTTGAAAATGTTTCTTCTCTCTGGCTGAACTTCCATGCAGGGGCTGCCCATGTGTCCGGATTCCTGAACATCAGTGGTCCGCTTGACCACGGATAATCCCATGCCGTATAATTAATCCCTCCGACAGGTGGATTCTTGAGTGTATAGCATATGGCGTATTTCAGATACCTGTCTGTGTCAATCACCTGATGATGGATGGGAATATCGCTGAATTTGTGTCTTTCGTTGTATCTGTTTGAAATGTACATAGATGTTCTGCGGACATATTCGTGGATGAATTTATTGCAATCATCAAATTCTCCGTAGAGTATGAAATGGATATGTGTGTCCATCAATGCAAATGCAAGTATCAAAATGTCATAATTGCTCCACACGGTGTGAATCCTGTTCATTCCATGCTTGAAATCCTCCTTGTCATAGAACATTGTATCCACAGCATTTCCGTCTGTAGTAAAGTGCCAGCAATTCTTAATCTTCAAGTCCTGGTCCTTGACAAACATTTTCCCGACTCCAAGATCCTCGAATGCTTTTTCTAATAGGTTTTTGCGCTCTTTCATATGATAGTGTATAAAATGAAAACAGAGTACCCTTATCAAATTGATAAGAATACTCTGATATGTTTCTTGTGTGAGGCTTGCGACCCCCTCACATCCTGGTAACAAATTTATGGATTTCTGATCTTTCTGCAAATAATTCTTGCGTTTTTTACAAAGAAATAGTTAAGTGGAAAATCGTCTGCAGCGGCAGGGCCAGTTTCGTGGCCTTCAGTGGCAGGTGAGTGCTGCAGGTGGGGCAATTTTGGCTCGCCTGCAACACCCTTGTCCCTCAGACGCACCTGTAGGCCCATATGCCGTTGCAGGCGATTTTCGCTTTGTTCCAGTTTGCGATGCACTGCGTCGGATTGCAGTAAATTGCCTCGGTCGCACCAATGTATAGCCATGCCGGCATCAGGCTCGGGAAACCGGGGAAGGTGAGGTTAAGCCTCAAACAATAGCTCGCCGAAAAATTCGGGGCAGTGGAACATGGGCTTCGGGAGCTGGATTGGCGCCCAGGACAGGAAGTGCGGAGAATCCAGGAAGTCTCCGCACTTATAGAAATTGGCCCTCATCCTGCGGCCGCAGAGGTCCTTGATATCGTGCTGGAAGAACGCCGATGCAGGGATGATTTCAACAAGGTCCCATTCGGTGTCTCCGCTTCGCCTGCCGAAGGCTTCGCTGCCAAGGGAACTCCAGCGTTTCACATCTGCATAGCAGCTTTCAGGAGCGGAAGGACGCTCCGGGATAATTCCGCCGTGCAATAGCAGGGTGCTTATGCAGTTGCATTCAAAATTGTAGTACTGACTGTCGCAATCCGGGCTAACGAAGAATTCACAGCAGGAATCTTCCCACACCCTGCCCTCATTGGCGGTCTCCACTGCCCTAAGCTCATGGTCCTTTACGTGAAAGTGCAGGATTATGGCATCGGAGCAATGCGCAATGGCAAAACTCACTTCCGGGTTGCGTTCTGCCCAGTTCCAGTTGTCACAGCCGATGCTGTGATATTCTGCGCCGTATTTCTTCAGGAGTTCCGGCACTTCTTTCGGGCAGACGTCTTTCAGATTCTGTATGTATCGGACAGTGATTGATTTTGAAGGATTGCTCATGGCATGACGGTGTTTGATTTATCCAAATATACCGATTTTTTGACAGAATGCCGCAAAGACAGCGGGGGATTATGACAAAATGGCAGAAAAATGCCGGTACAGGGCTCCGCTTTGTTATTGGCACAAGATTCGCGTATGGCAATTCTGTCGGCCGAAAGACTGACAATTTGAAAGAAGTTAAATTTAAAAGTAATAATATCATGGGAAAAATTATCGGTATTGACCTTGGCACAACCAACTCTTGTGTCGCAGTAATGGAGGGTAACCAGCCTACAGTTATCATCAATAACGAGGGCCAGAGAACCACTCCTTCAGTAGTAGCCTTCGCAGAGGGCGGCGAGCGTAAGATTGGTAGCCCTGCAAAACGTCAGGCTATCACTAACCCGCAGAAAACCATCTTCTCCATCAAGAGATTCATGGGTGAGACTTTCGACCAGGTTGGTCAGGAGATCAGCCGCGTCCCTTATAAAGTGGTGAAAGGTGACAACAACAGTCCGCGTGTGGATATCGACGGCAAGCTTTACAGCCCGCAGGAGATTTCTGCAATGATTCTGCAGAAGATGAAAAAGACCGCAGAGGACTATCTGGGCCAGAGCGTTACAGAGGCTGTGATCACCGTTCCTGCATATTTCTCCGATTCTCAGCGTCAGGCTACCAAAGAGGCAGGCGCAATTGCAGGTCTTGACGTGAAACTTATCATCAACGAGCCTACAGCTGCAGCTCTTGCATACGGTCTGGAGAAGAAAGACCAGGATATGAAGGTGGCAGTGTTCGACCTTGGTGGCGGTACTTTCGATATCTCCATCCTGGACCTCATGAGCGGTGTGTTCACAGTTATGAGTACAAACGGCGATACTCACCTTGGCGGTGACGACTTCGACCAGGTTATCATAGACTGGCTGGCAGCAGAATTCGCTGCAGAGAACAACGGTCTGGACCTCCGTAAGGACCCTATGGCACTCCAGCGTCTGAAAGAGGCTGCAGAGAAGGCCAAGATAGAGCTTTCAAGCCAGACCAGTGCAGAGATCAACCTGCCTTACATCATGCCTGTGGACGGTATGCCTAAGCATTTGGTTAAGACTCTCAGCCGTGCGAAATTCGAGCAGCTTTCAGACAGCCTCATCCAGCGCACATTGGAGCCATGCAAGAAAGCCCTTGCAGCTGCAAAGCTTTCAACTTCGGACATCGACGAGGTTCTGCTTGTGGGCGGTTCTACACGTATCCCTGCCATCCAGCAGATTGTTAAGCAGTTCTTCGGCAAAGAGCCTAACAAGGGCGTTAACCCAGATGAGGTTGTTGCAGTTGGCGCAGCTATCGACGGCGGTGTTATCGCAGGTGACGTGAAGGATGTGGTTCTTTCCGATGTAACCCCTCTTTCACTTGGTATCGAGACCCTCGGCGGCGTGATGACCAAACTGATTGACGCAAACACCCTTATCCCTGTATCAAAGAGCCAGGTGTTCTCTACAGCAGTGGATAACCAGCCAAGCGTTACAATCCACGTCCTGCAGGGCGAGCGTCCTATGGCAAACGACAACAAGACCATAGGCAACTTCAACCTGGACGGCATCTCTCCGGCTCCGCGCGGCATACCTCAGATTGAGGTTACCTTCAATGTGGACATCAACGGTATCCTTAACGTTACCGCAAAGGACAAGGCCACAGGCAAGGAGCAGAGTGTACGCATCGAAGGCTCTACCGGCCTTTCAGAGGAGGAGATCAAACGCATGCGTGACGAGGCCAAGGCAAACGAGGCGGCAGACAAGGCAGCCAAAGAGGCGGCAGACAAGATTAATACTGCCGATGCTATGACCTTCCAGACAGACCGCAACCTGAAGGATTACGGCGACAAGATTCCTGCCGAGAAGAAAGAGGCTTTTGAGAAGGCCAACGAGGCTTTGAAGAATGCAATCAAAGAGAAGAACATGGCCGACATCGACACCTATAACAAGCAGCTTGAGGAGGCTTGGCATGCAGCATCCGAGGATATGGCGAAGGCCGCACAGCAGGCGCAGCAGGGCGGTGCCCAGCAGCCTGGCCAGGACCAGCCTAACCAGGACGGCGGCGTAGACGAACAGTAACAGACACAATATCATGCAATGGGAGGCCGGTCATGTGACCAGCCTCCTTTTTTACCGCCAACGCTCCCGGGGGAGTGTGGTTCAGAGAGACTGCGAAAGTAGGGTTGGGACGGCGTAATTGCAAATTTCAAAGTACGATTTTGTGAATTTTGGTGTTTTATTGTTTTTTTTCACTTTTTTGACGTATATTTGCAGCTCAATTGAATTTTAACGTTAAAAATTAAACAAAATGAAAAAGTCAATCCATCCCGAAAACTACCGTCTTGTAGCTTTCAAGGATATGTCAAATGACACAGTGTTCATCACCCGTTCATGCACTCCTTCAAAAGAGACAATTGACATCGAGGGCGTTGAGTATCCTTTGATCAAGGTCGAGATTTCAAACACTTCTCACCCATTCTACACCGGTAAGATGAAACTTGTTGATACCGCAGGTCGTGTTGATAAATTCTACCAGCGTTACGCAAACAAGAAAAAATAACAAAAAGGGCCGCAAGGTCCTTTTTTTATTTATCTTTGCTATCGGATAATACATTTGACTGATATGAGCCTGAATGATTTTGTGAAACCCGTGGAGATGCTGTCTGAAGACGCAGTTTCCATGCTGGAGGACAAGAAAGACAAGATTCTCCTTTTCACGGCAAAGACCTTGTCCAAAACCATTGCGCGTTTCCTTGCCGCGATAGTTCTGGTGCTGTGCTGTTCATGCATATTCCTTACGCTGTCCATGCTGGGAATATTTGCGGTGGGGGAGCTTGTGGGCAGTTTCACCCTTGGCGCACTGATTGTGCTTGCGCTGCAGACCGTGATTCTCATCATCCTGCTTTGCATGCGCAGCAAACTGTTTGTGAATACTTTTGTGAAATTCTTTATAAACCTGTTCTATGGCGAATAAGCAACAACTGTCAACCATCAAGACCCTGAAGCAGCTTGACGAGGCTATTGCCAATCTGGACAGGGACTTCGATGCAAACAAAGCGAAATTGAAAGCGGACTATGAGTATGTGAAGCTCTTTTATAGCCCGGTGAATCTATACAACTATATCCTGGACAAGGTATCCCCTTCGTTCAACCTCATAGGACTTTCGCTGGACCTGTATGACAGGCTTAGCGAGAGGTATGCCGAATTTACGGCAAAACGCAGGGCGAGGGCCGCGCAGAAAGTTCAGCCGGCCGAAGGGAAGGCGATTGATGAGGCTGTAAGCGAGGGTACAGTTGCTGGGGAGCCCGCGGAGAATTAATCCTTGATGAAATTTCCAACTACGGTCTGGGCGTCTGCGTATGCGGCGTCCAGATTGTCGTTTACAAGCACGTAGTCCACCTTGCCATCGGCAAAGTCCAGCTCCTCCTGGGCTTTTGCAAGGCGGCGTTCAATGGCTTCGGGGCTGTCTGTGGCACGGCCCACAAGCCTTTTGCGCAGGACTTCGATGGAAGGTGCCTTCACCAGGATGGACAGGGCCTGGTCCCCGAAATATTTCTTCAGATTGTAGGCGCCCACAACGTCCACGTCAAAGATTATGACCTTGCCATCGGCCCACAGGCGCTCCACTTCGCTTTTGAGCGTGCCGTAGTATGAGCCGGCATATACCTCCTGCCATTCAACAAGCTTGTCTTCGGCAATCAGGGCACGGAATTCATCGGCGCTTAGAAAGTAGTATGCCTCTCCGTCCTTTTCCTCTCCGCGCGGCGCACGGGAAGTGGCTGATACCGAAAATGCCAGCTGCGGAAACAGCTTCAGGCAGTGACTTACAATGGTGCTTTTGCCCGAACCGGATGGGGCTGAAAATATCACTACTTTTTTGCTCATACTTATTGAAGATTTATGCAAAAATAGTTAAATTTGTAGACATAAAAAATGTAAAATTTCTAATTCATTATAAAAATTATGAGCGTTTCTTACAAAGAACTTGGTCTTGTAAACACCAAAGAGATGTTTGCAAAGGCTGTGGCAGGCGGCTATGCTATCCCTGCTTTCAACTTCAACAACATGGAGCAGCTCCAGGCTATCGTTATGGCTGCAGCTGAGACTAAATCTCCTGTAATCCTTCAGGTTTCAAAGGGCGCACGCAAATATGCAAACGCAACTCTTCTCCGTTACATGGCAGAGGGTGCAGTGGCTTATGCTAAAGAGCTTGGCTGGGAGAAACCGCAGATCTGTCTTCACCTTGATCACGGTGACGCTTTCGAGACTTGCAAAAGCTGTATCGACACAGGTTTCTCTTCTGTTATGATTGACGGTTCACACCTTCCATACGAGGAGAACATCGCACTTACTAAACAGGTTGTTGAGTATGCTCACGCACACGACGTAACAGTTGAGGCAGAGCTTGGCGTACTTGCCGGTGTAGAGGACGAGGTTTCTGCAGCAGAGAGCCACTATACAAAACCAGAAGAGGTTATCGACTTCGCTACACGCACAGGTTGCGACTCTCTTGCAATCTCTATAGGTACTTCACACGGTGCATACAAGTTCACTCCTGAGCAGTGCACACGCGACCCTAAGACTGGCAAGCTTGTTCCTCCTCCACTCGCATTCGATATCCTTCACGAGATTGAGAAGAAACTTCCTGGTTTCCCTATCGTTCTTCACGGTTCATCTTCAGTTCCTCAGGACGAGGTTGACACTATCAACGCACACGGCGGTAAGCTTCCTGATGCAGTTGGTATTCCAGAGGAGCAGCTTCGCGAGGCTTCCAAGAGCGCTGTTTGCAAAATCAACATCGACTCTGACAGCCGTCTTGCAATGACTGCTGCTATCCGCAAGCACTTCGATGAGAACCCTGGCCACTTCGATCCACGCCAGTACCTCACACCTGCCCGTGAGAACATGAAGAAGATGTACGTTCACAAGATCATGAACGTTCTTGGTTCTGACGGCAAAGCTGCGTAATTGAATGTACAAGGATAAGTATCCTTCACAATTATTGGAAAATGCGGTGGACGCTATCGGGTCTTTACCCGGAGTGGGCCACCGCTCTGCTTTGCGTCTTGCCCTGCACCTGCTGAAGCAGCCTAAGGAGAATGTCCATCACTTTACGGAAGCCATAAACCTGCTGAGGGACAATGTGTGTTACTGCTCCCAGTGCAGGATGATTTCCGATACCCCTTTATGCAGCATATGCTCCGATCATACCCGCGACCAAAGAACCATTTGCATAGTGGAAAGCGTGAATGATGTGATGAGCATAGAAAATACCGGCCAGTACAACGGAGTATATCACGTGCTCGGCGGTATAATTTCCCCTATAAACGGCGTGGGTCCGTCAGATCTGAATATTGCGGAACTTAAGGACAGGCTTGCAAAGCTTACCGCTGCGGAAACAGGAGCGGAAAAAACCCCGGAGGTGGAGCTTATCATGGCCCTGACGGGCGATGTGGAAGGGGAGACCACAGCCTTTTATATCTACAGGCAAATTTCCCAGTATGGCGTAAAGGTTACCGCCATTGCCAGAGGCCTGGGCTTCGGTGATGGTCTGCAGTATGCCGATGCACTTACTCTGGGCCGTTCCATTGCCGGCCGCCAGCCATTCAAATTGGGCTAGAAATACTTCAGGGTTTCACGCATGATATAGTCCCGGCTTTCTTCCTCTATGATTTCAAGAGGGAAACCGAAGGCTGCAACCCTGTAGGAACCGAACTCTATCCTTACGCCGGCCGCCATGCCGGAATCGTTGTATCTCATCCATATCTGGGATCCCAGACCAAAGGCGCTTAGTGCATCCGGAGATTCCACGCAGTAACTGCCTTCAACGGGTTCTGTAGGGAAATTGATCTGCGGACCGCCACCGCTTATGCGTGATACGCTGCCTATGTGGCTGCCCTGCTCACGGCGCAGCGTGAAGCCCAGTTTGCTGCGTACAAAGCTCTCCAGGCCTGCATCATAGGCGTCACTGGCGATATAAGAACCGCTTATAAGAATGCTTTTGCCGTTGCTTATGGCATAGTTTACGGCTTTCGTCAGATCTTCCGTCCACAGGCCGCCGCGCACGGGACTTCGGCTTCCCGTCTGAACCCTGCATTCTTTGCCGCCTATTATATCCACGGCGAAGCTGTCTGCACTAAGTTCGTAATCCATGCTTATTGCAAGGCTGCTGCAGCTGTCAAATGCATAGCCGGCAGCCATTATGGATTTGCCGTGAATGTACGGGTAATCGAAACTGTTGCCCCCGATTACAACATCGGCATAGTCCTCGTGGCAGGAGCCGAAAGCAATGTCCTCACCGCCCTTGTAAACCAGGTTCCTGTTGTATTCGAACTGTTTGCCCACAAAGGCCCAGTCCCTGAGGTAGGGCACACCGCTGTCCAGATTGTTGTCGAATCCTGCCATGAGATTGTCGTCATGCCACTTCGGCCCGCTGATGCGGTGGAAGGCGTTAACGATGGTAACCCTGCCCATGGTGTTCAGCTGTGGAAGACCTACTGAAAGAATCTCTGAGGGGAAGCTGTTTCCTCCGTCGTTGGCGGCAACCACCTTGTATGAATATATGTGACCGGCCTGGACGGGAACCTCAAAAGTATAGTATCCGTATCTAAGCTCGGCCTTCACTTCCTGTCCTTTGTCCCAGCCGCGGCCGTCCATGCGTGTGTATACGATAAATCTTGTGGGGACTGCGGTAGGCTCCAGAGTGTCTTTGCGCTCCTGCCACCTCAGCCTCACCATTGCACTGTTGTCCTTTACCGGGCCCAGTTTTGCACTGAAGGCCTGTACGGGAAGAGGCTGGACCACATAGTTTCTGCCGTATCGCATTGCAAGGTATTTAAGCATGCCTTTGTATATGGCCCTGGAGGCGCAGAAGCGGAACATTGGGTCCAGGCCGAACTTCATGTCCTCGAAATTCTGGTGCGACAGCAGCTCCAGCAACATGGCGGGAGTGCCGGTTGTGCGGGATTCGCTGTAGGATTTGTTCCATATGTCGCGTATAACCCAAAGGCTGTCCCACTGCTTGCCGAAATCGTTGTCTATCTGGCTTAGAATCATCTCTGTGAGTTCCTTGCTGGTCTGTCTGGACCTTCCGTTTGGAAGTTTGGTGCTGCGATTGCTGTTGCGCAGTGTCCATATTCCAAGTGTGCCTATCAGGCTTGCGTCCGGCCTCACTCCGGCATCCGTGTGAAGGGCGAAGGAAAAATCAATGGGGATGTTGAGGCCTTTCTTGGCATTCGGGTAAACCCAGGACTTGCCGCTGAGGTACTGTACCCATTCTCCGCGTGACATGAGATCGTCACGGTAGTCGTCTTCAAATTTGTTCTGATTCCATACTTTCTCTGGGATGCCGCTCCACTGCATGAAATAGCGGGCCCCTTCGGCAAAACGCGGCATGCCGCTTGTCACACTGCTTAGGCTATCTTTGTGGGAGCGGGCTATATTGCCCAGGCCGCCTCCTATTTTTACGGCATCGGCGGAAATGGTGGCGCCTTCAAGCTTGCTTATGTTGCTTAGGCTAACAAGTTCCTGCTCTCCGGGCGCGAATTCAAATGTGCCCAGGTATATCCAGCAGGAACCTCCCATGCGCTGGTTTACACTTATCTCCACCGGACCTCCTGCCGTATATACGGTGTAGCGTGCATCCGTGGTGTTTTTCGGAGAAGCGATATAGCTTGTATAAACAGCATATTCGTCATGCTGCGGAATGTTTCCTATCCAGCTTACCTTGGCCTCCCTGCCTTTCTTTATGCTTGTGGCCTTCAGGCTTGTTCCCATCTCGAAGGGATTTTCCTTATCCACATAAACTGAATTCTTGTCTGCAAAGCCGCTCCCGGACTTTTTCCAAGGCTTTTCGCTTACAACCCAGCCGTGAAGACGAGTGGAGATGTCCTCGTGAGGGTCGTTGTCCATGATAAGCTCTGTCCTGTGCCAGTCCCTCTCCCTGGGGAGCAGAACATTCGCTCCGGCATTTTCCAGCATAGGCACAAGAAAGGGAACCACGAAGCTTTGGGTGAAGAGGTCTTCGGTTGTCTGGAATATGCTGGGGCGCTGCCATTTCCATTTGTTCTCGGCAATCTTGTAGTACATGCCGTGGCTCTGCCACATTGCAATATGGCGTCCGTCCAGCCCGCTTGGAGCCGATATCCCGCGTTTCACAAGCACGGGACCCTTCAGGTCTTTGTTTCTGAACTGGCTGCTCTTAGGTTTTCCGTCGTATCCGGCGTCACGCAGCACAGGCTTGGGCTTGCCGGGGCTCATCTGGGCGTGAAGACCGGCTGCTGGAAAGGCGGCCAGGCAAAGTATGAGGGCTAATCTGCAGAAAGACTTCATTACAGGGCCTGCATGTCGTTAAGTTTCTTGTAATAGCCGTCCAGGGCCAGAAGGCTTTCGTGCGTGCCGCGTTCCACTATGCGTCCTTCGTGCAGCACCAGAATCTCGTCTGCGTTGCGTATTGTGGACAGACGGTGGGCGATGGCTATGGTTGTGCGTGTGGATGTGAGACGGTCCAGTGCTTCCTGCACCAGACGTTCGCTTTCGGTATCCAGTGCCGATGTGGCCTCGTCCAGAATAAGAATCTGCGGGTTCTTAAGGATGGCACGCGCTATGCTGATGCGCTGGCGCTGGCCTCCGGAGAGTTTGCTGCCACGGTCTCCTATGTTGGTGTTGTAGCCATCGGGCATTTCCATTATGAGATCGTGTGCGTTTGCTATGCGTGCGGCTTCCTCCACCTGCTGTGGTGTTGCCCCCTCCACGCCGAAGGCTATGTTGTTGAAGATGGTGTCGTTGAACAGGATGGCCTCCTGGTTCACATTGCCTATGAGCGAGCGCAGGCTGCTTATCTTCAGATCCCTGATGTCTGTGCCGTCTATGCTGATGCTGCCGGAGCTTACGTCATGGAATCTTGGAATAAGGTCCACGAGGGTGGATTTTCCGCTGCCGGACTGGCCAACCAGGGCAATGG
>JAKSKO010000058.1 GCA_024401715.1 Bacteroidales bacterium | reverse complement strand
ACAACACTCTCAAAGGCTTCCGGAAGGTACTTTTCGGACGGTCTGGGGGGGGGTAGATTATTAGAATTATCTCATAGCAACGAATTATATTCCTGACAGGGGAACCCGGATATGGGTTTTCCCCTGTTTTCATGCATACAAGCAATAATAAATACAAAATAGATATGGAAAATAAACAAACGGTTTACGAATCTCCGAAAATCACGGAGTTCGTGCTAAAAAACGAAAGCATTCTTTGCCAGAGTGGCACTGAACAGTATCAATTGGAGGATTACAATCCATGGATTTAATGCAGAAAGACAATGAAGAAGTTCAATTCAATTTTCGCAATTCTTGCAGTAGCTGCGGGATTCGTGGGCTGTAATAAAGAGCAGTCTAAATCTGATGACAATGCCGTCAACAGCAAATTCACTGTCCGCGCTGTGACAGGCGATGTTACAAAAACAACTCTCGGCAATGACTGCAAGGTTCTGTGGTCACTGGCTGACGGAATTCAATTTGTCAATAATGCAGACAACACCAAGCAGTACAGGTTCTATCTGGATGATGGTGAGGGTACAACTGAAGGAACGTTCGTATCGTATAGCCCCAATCCCATCGCCGGTGGTGAATACACCGTTTATTATCCGGTCAAGTATGACGGGACCGGTTGGCCTTCTCAGAAATATCTGGGAGCAGATGATATTTCCGGTGCCCCTATGATTTCCTCCGCTGTCATTGACGCTGAACAGAGAACTGTATCCGATCTTCATTTCACAAACGTCGGCGGCATACTCAGATATACGGTGAAAGGCAACAAGACACTGTCTTATATCAGAGTTCACTCAGCCGATCTGGACGTAACTCTTGATTGCGGAATCAATGGTGTTGCCCTTACATCCGAGGGAACGGTTTTCAATATCGCGGTTCCTAAGGGCAACTATACTGATGCCATGTTGACATTCAAGGCAACTGACGGCACTGTAGCCAGACTGAAAGCGGCTCAGTTCAATGTGGAGAGAAACAAGGCGTATCTCGCAACGTTCAGCGATCTTAATTTCGTGGAAGATTTGTCAGGTGCATGGTTCTATAAGAAAGGAGTGAATTTGTATTGTCTTATTCTTGATGAGGATGGCGTAGGCAAACTCACTATCCCCGGCACTGGTACTTTTGATGTTACATGGAACCAGACTGCAAGCGCGGAGGGTACAATAAACCTGTCTGCCTATGGAACTTGGCCGGGAACACTTGAACTTGGAAATGATGGTCTGAATGTTGTTTTCCCGAACTCACCTCTCGGTCCTTTAGATTGGACATTCACACGCATCAATCCTCTTTTCGTCGGTGAATGGTTCGGCAATATTCCCGGTGAGGGCCTTTGTGAATTGACAATCAATGACAATGGAACTGCTACCATGGTGGTTACCGGGATTACCCTCACTGTTGGCTGGCAGGCGACATCCATGACAGATGCCACATTCTTTGGAAAAATCTTCGGTGCAGATCAGACCGGCACATTCAAGTTGGACGATGATTTCGATCAGCTGGTATTCAATGGACTGGGAATGACTATCACATTCGACAAGCAGGCGCCGGAGAAATTCATTGGAACCTGGTACGGCGAATCGAGCGGATCTGGCGCAATCAGAGATAATTATACCCTGGTTCTCAATGAGGATGGCACGGGTACATATTCAGACGTACGTATATTTGAAGAAAGTGATGTATTTTACTATATCAAGTGGACCAGGACATCGGACATTGAAGCAACAATAGAGTTTTATGAATCAGAATCAGCTGCAACACCTACGAAGACAGGTGATCTCAGAAGTGATGGAGTAGAACTCCGACTCTATGACGGAGGAGAATTGATCACTTATTATAGTCTCTATCGTGATGACCCTAAAAAGGACTTTGAACACCTTGGTACATGGCATTCTGTGAGCGAAGCTGGCTATACCCTGGTTCTCAATGCTGATTACACCGGAACATATACATATAATGAAAGTACAACAGTTGTGTGGACGCAGATTGTCAAGTGGAGTAAATTCTCGGTCAGTGGTGCTCTTCTTGATTTCTATGAATCAGAGCAGTCCGTTGAGCCAGTAAAAAGTGGTAAAGTTATGATGTGGGCAGGCGGATACATGAGATTATACACATTGGATGGCGACGAGAAATTTTTTGCTACGACAAAATAATAGTTGACTTGCCTAGATTACTAGCAACATATCTGACTCTGCTAATAGCCTGCCTCTTGTGCTTTGACACAAGGGGCGGGCTGTCGGTATCTCTTTTCACGGCTCCGCTGCTGCTGTCACTGCTGCTGTCGCTTTCGACATGGCTTCCGCAGCGATGGGGCAAGGCGGTGAGCATAACCGCAGTTGAACTGCTTCTTGCTGTCGCCGTTGCTGATGTTTATTGCAGCATCCGTTTCAAGTCGCCCATCTGTCCGCACATCTATCAGCTTGTTGCTTTGACGGATGGCCGGGAGACCAGCGAGTTTTTTAATCAGTATGTCAGCTTGGATAATTTCAAGAATCCGAGAATGCTGGGTCTGCTGGCTCTGATGGTTGTCTATCCCGTTCTCACTCTCCTGCCGCAGAAACTCCTGGACAGAATACCTCTGCCGGGCAGATTGAGCCCGTGGTGCCTTTTGCTACTGCCGCTGCTTGTGCTGCCGGAACTACGTTTCATGCGAGTCTGCAGCAATGCCGATGTCCAGGGCGCGGAACAGTTTGTGTTTCAGCGGGAGTATGAGGTGGAATCGACGCCGTGGCACCGTCTGACCTTCTCAGCTCTGGCCACCTGGCAGTCCGAACGCCAGATGGCTACTTGCAAGCGCAATACATACGCCGCAACAGTGGAGCATTGCGACCGCACCTCGCCGCATATAGTGCTGATCATCGGCGAAAGTGCGAATAAATATCATTCATCGCTTTACGACTACAAACTCCCGACGACACCCAACCAGCAGCGGCGCGCAGATAACGGGGAATTAGCCGTATTTACCAATGCGATTTCGCCCTGGAATATCACCAGCAACTTCTTTCAGTCTTTTTTCGCGCAGCCTTCACCCGCGGGAGAAGTGTATTTCCCTATTCTTTTCAGGCGCGGGGGCTATCATGTACGGTTTCTCTCCAATCAGTTTCCCGAAGGAGAGGCTTCCCCGCTTTCACTATCGGAAGCTTCACGTTTTTTCCTCCTGGATACCGAGCTCAGCGATTCACTGTTTAACTACAGGAATAAAAGGCGGTGTCCCTACGACGGAGAATTTATCAGTGAGGAATGTCAGAGGGACAGCATAGATGTTCCAACGTTCGACGTAATTCATCTGATGGGCCAGCACTTCAGCTACTACAAGCGTTATCCTCACAACGAGGCGGCTTTTGTATCTTTTCATCCAGCCTACAAGAATATTGCACCCCGTAACCGTGCGGTGGCCGCACAGTATGACAATGCAACCTTCTACAACGACAAAGTTCTGGAGATGATTCTCCGGATGTACGAGAACGAGGATGCCGTGGTCGTATATCTCTCCGATCATAGCGAAGAAGTCTTTGATGATGGCGATTTTCAGGGACGCGTTTTCGGCGAAATGACCGAAACCAACCGCAAGTACCAGCTTGAAGTTCCTATGTGGATATGGTGTTCGCCGCAGTATCGCAGCAATCATCCTGAACTCGTCAAGCAGTTCAAAGCCATCAAGGACAAGCCGCTTATGACAGACGACATCCCACAGATGCTCCTTAATCTGGCCGGCATAAGCAGTCCATGGTGCAACTATGATCGCAATCCCCTTCTTCCCCGGCAACAAAAATAAATCTCATCGGCACATTTTCTATTTGCACAAAATTTCCCAAATATTTGCTATCTTTGTATGATATGTTTGATAAAAAAAGCAAATAGATATGTCTGAACTCAAAAGAACAAAAATCAAGAATATTCTGGCCATGGCTCCCGGCACAGAGGTGCTGGCAAAGGGCTGGGTCAGGACCAAACGTGGAAACAAGGATATTGCGTTCATCGCGCTGAACGATGGCAGCACAATAAACAATATTCAGATTGTTGTGGACAAGGCCAAATTCGACGAAGGCCTTCTGCAGAAGATTACAACAGGCGCATGCATCTCTGTTTGCGGTAAGCTGGTGGAAAGCGTGGGCAGCGGCCAGGCAGTGGAGATCCAGGCTGCCGGCATGGAGCTTTACGGCGAGTGCGACCCTATGCGCTACCCTATCCAGAAGAAGGGCTGCACAATGGAGTTCCTGCGCACAGTTGGCCATTTCCGTCCAAGGACAAACACCTTCGGCGCAGTACTTCGCATACGCAACCAGATGGCCTTCGCCATCCACGAGTTCTTCCACAGCAAAGGCTTCGTATACTGGCATTCTCCGCTTATCACAGCGGCAGACTGCGAGGGGGCGGGTGAGATGTTCCAGGTTACAACCATGGACCTGAACAACCTTCCACGCGACAAGAAAGGCAACATAGACTACAAAGAGGACTTCTTCGGCAAGCTTACCTCGCTAACCGTTTCGGGCCAGCTGGAGGCAGAGATCGGTGCAATGGCTCTTGGTGAGGTTTACACCTTCGGCCCTACATTCCGTGCAGAGAATTCCAACACTCCGCGTCACCTTGCAGAGTTCTGGATGGTGGAGCCGGAGATGGCATTCTATGACATCAAGGACAACATGGACATCGCAGAGGAGTTCATCAAATACCTTATCAACTATGCCCTTACAAACTGCTATGACGACGTGAAGTTCCTTAACGACATGTACGACAAAGAGCTTATCGAGCGTCTGCAGGGCGTGCTTAAAGAGGACTTCGTACGCCTTCCATACACAGAGGGTATCAAACTTCTGGAGCAGGCTGTTGCAGAGGGTCACAAATTCGAGTTCCCTGTGGGCTGGGGCACAGACCTTCAGAGTGAGCACGAGCGCTATCTGGTGGAGCACTACTTCAAGAAACCTGTAATCCTAACAGATTATCCGAAGGACATCAAGGCGTTCTATATGAAGCAGAACGAAGACGGCAAGACAGTTCGCGCAATGGACGTGCTCTTCCCTAAGATTGGCGAAATCATAGGTGGATCGGAACGTGAGGCTGACATCAAGAAACTGGAGACACGTATTGACGAGCTGGGCATGAGCCGCGACACTCTGGAGTGGTATCTGGACCTGCGCCGTTTCGGCAGCGCCCCTCACAGCGGCTTCGGCCTTGGTTTCGAGCGCCTGCTGCTGTTCGTAACAGGCATGAGCAACATACGCGACGTCATCCCATTCCCACGTACACCTAAGAACGCAGAATATTAACAGATATGCTTATCATTGGTATTGCCGGTGGTTCCGGTTCCGGAAAAACAACCGTAGTAAGGAAGATTGTAGAATCGCTGAACAAAAAGGTAGCGGTAATTTCGCAGGACTCGTATTACAAAGACAGCAGCCACATCCCGGTGGAGGAGAGGGTGAACATCAACTTCGACCATCCCGATGCAATAGATTGGGATCTGCTGTGTTCGCAGTTGGCAGACCTGCGTGCAGGCAAAGCTGTGAAGCAGCCTATCTACTCCTATATCACCTGCACACGAAGCAAGGAAGACACCATTCACATAGAACCAGCCGAGGTTATCATTGTTGAGGGTATCCTCATCTTCTCTGTGGCCAAGCTGCGCAAACTGATGGACATCAAGATCTTCGTGGATGCAGAGAGCGATGAGCGCCTCATGCGCATCATATATCGCGACATCCTGGAACGCGGCCGCAACATGGACACTGCATTCAACCACTATCTGGACACAGTGAAGCCTATGCACCTGCAGTTCATAGAGCCAAGCAAGCGCTATGCAGACATCATCATTCCTGAAGGTGGCCACAACAAGGTGGCAGTGGACATCATTGTGAATACCATAGAGAAGGCACTCAGGTAAGAATACTATATCCCCCGATGAGGAAGGAAGACAAAGCAGGAATACAGATCACCATCATATTTCATCTGGTGGTGCTGATTGTCCTGCTTGTAATGGGTATCGGTCACCAGCTGGTGGCCGAAAACTCTTTTGTGCTGGACTTCACCAAACAGGAGGAAAAGGAACTGGAACTTAAAAAGCTTGATTTTCAGGAAGATATAAGCAAGCGCCTGGACGATATGATTTCCCAGGCCCAGAAAAGCAATCCAATAAGAAACGTAGCCACAAGCAACAACCTCACCGATGACAGGCACTCTGCGGCCGAAGCAAAGGCCCTTATGAACGACGCGGCCCGTCTTGCTGCAGACCTGAAAGCCGGTTACAAATCGGACATAGAAGAGGATGCAAGAGCGGAGACCGTGGACATAAGGCCTAAAGACCAGCAGAAGGAAGGCATGGAATACAAAGGCCCTTCCGTGCTCAGCTGGACCCTGGAAGGCAGGAAGGCAAGCCATCTGCCCATCCCGGCATACAGGTGCTATGGAGCTGGAAACGTAACCGTTGCCATAGTGGTGGACCAGCAGGGCAAGGTGGTTAATGCAAAAATAAACGAGGCCGAATCGGCCTCGGATGAATGTCTTAGGAATTTTGCGATACGTGCGGCAAGGCTAAGCCGTTTCAGCAAAAGCACCACCGCCCCATTGCGTCAGGCAGGCGAAATTGTATACGCCTTCATTGCCCAGTAGCGCCACCTTCTCAAACAGGCCTGCACCAGCTTATCGCAGCATGAACCAGTCTTCAGGAAGTGCAGGACCGAACTCCAGTGCCTTGTTCACAGTATCGTCCAAAGGAAGGATATATCTGTAGTATGCTTCCTCTCCAAGCTGGGTGTATCGGGCACACAGTCCCTTAATCTGCGGAAGAAGATAGAATCTGCTTTCCTGCCACTGGTTTCCCACCGGTTTCAAGCCCTGAGATGCTGCAAAGGCAAGAAAATCCTGTTCTATAGGACAGCTGTCCAGATAGCGTTTCACCGCATCAAAGTTATCAAGCTTGGTAAGTGCAGAACGGTGCGAATCCAAAAAGCGTGTTGAATAGCGCACTACAAGCGACTTTCTGTTGCACTGGATATGGAAATCATTGGCCCTTGTGGTATCTATGCCTACGAAAACATCCGGAATGATACCGCCTCCGCCATAAACAGGGCGTCCCTTCACAGTCCAGTACACCTTGCTGCTGTCCACCTTTATGCTGTCTGCAGAGACCATCTCGCCATCGGCATAACGCTTGTACAGGTCCATGGCATAGTCTTCCTTGTCATACGGTTTCTGTATGCATCGGCCCGAAGGGGTGTGATATCGCGCAATGGTAAGACGCACGCCGCTGCCATCGCTGAAGTACATAGGTTCCTGCACAAGGCCCTTGCCGTAGCTGCGCCTTCCCACAACAACTCCCCTGTCGTTATCCTGGATTGCTCCTGCAAGGATTTCCGATGCACTGGCGCTGCCGTCGTTTATAAGTACGCTTATACCAAGATCCTGGAACTCTCCGCGGCCGTTGGCCTTTACGTCTTCACGCTTGCGGTGTTTGCCTTCCATGTATACGATGTCGGCTCCCTTGGGAAGGAAGGTGTTGGCAAGCTGGCAGGTCTGGTCGTAGTATCCGCCGGAATTGTCCCTGACGTCAAAGATGATGTTCTTCATGCCCTGCATGCTTAACTTTGACATGGCAAGAAGGCATTCCGAATGGGTTGTGCGCGTAAATTTTGAAAGGCGCAGATAAGCTGTGGTATCGTTAATCATGAAGGCCGCATCCACACAATGCTCCGGGATACGGTCCCTTGTGATATCGAAAGGAATCTCTTCCCCTCCCCTTCCTACGGTAATTTTCACCTTGGTACCCTTGGGGCCCTTCATAAGGCGGACCATGGAGTCCTGAGGCATCTTCACCCCGGCCATAACACGGTCGTCCGCCTTCAGAAGACGGTCTCCTGAAAGAATACCGGCCTTTTCGGACGGGCCTCCCGGAATGACGCTTATGACAACCGCCGTATCATTGGGGACATTGAACTGTATGCCTATACCCTCGAAACCGCCCGCAAGGCCTTCCTCGGCCTCCTTCAGGGGCTCAGGAGTCATATATACGGAATGAGGGTCAAGTTTCTGCAGAGCTGCGGCCAGGGCGGCATCGGTTACCGCCTTGCGGTCTACATCCTCCACATAGTTCTTCTCCACCTCGGACAACACAAGATTTATCTTCTGCCACTGGCTGTAGTACAGCCTGGCCCTGTAGGTCTGCCACTGGTTGTAGACAGTCCATACGCTTAATGCGGCAACAAGCACCGCCAGAACGCAGATTACGACTTTATTTTTCATCAGAAATCTTCTCTACTGCCACACCGGCACGCTTAAGCAGATTGATACCATCCTCCAGACGGTATTCATCCGTATAAACCACACGTTTGATGCCGGCCTGGATAATGAGTTTGCTGCACTCTATGCATGGCGCTGCGGTCACATACAGTGTTGCGCCATCGCTGCTGTTGCCGGATTTGGCAACCTTGGTGATGGCATTGGCCTCGGCATGCAGGACATAAGGCTTTGTGTGACCGTCTTCCTCGCAAATATTCTCGAAACCGGCAGGAGTGCCGTTGAAGCCGTCAGATATAATCATCTTGTTCTTCACAAGCAGGGCACCCACCTGGCGGCGTTTGCAATAGGAATTGGAAGCCCACACGCGGGCCATATCCAAATAACTCTGATCGAATTTATCCATTAACGTTTGTACAGATAGCGTTTGATACTCTTCTTAGGTGTACGCTCGAAGTCGTCCTCCATAAGTTCCACCTTCTTTATCTGGGCATAGTTAGGAAGCTCCTTGTTTGCCATGCGAACCTGCTCTTCCACGAATTTCTGGGTATCTGTGGCCTTCACGCCAGCTTTCTTCAGGCCGGCATAGTCCGGATAAACAAGGGCTGTGAGCTGTGCCTTCTCCTCCACCACAAGGGTATCAATTGTGTATGGCATGTTATTAAGCACGGTTTCAAGCTCTTCCGGATAGATATTCTGTCCGCTTGGGCCCAGAATCATGCATTTGTTACGTCCTTTGATATAGAGGAAGCCGTCCTGATCCAGAACACCCATATCGCCTGTACGGAACCAGCCGTCCTCTGTGAAGGTCTCGGCAGTGGCCTCGTCATTCTTATAGTAGCCCAGGAACACGTTCGCACCATTTACCTGAATCTCGCCAGGGATATTCTGCGGGTCACGTGACTCGATGCGTATCTCCATGTTAGGGGTGATCTTACCCGATGAGGCAAGGCGTGCCTCCTTGAAATCCGCGTATGTGATGATAGGGGCGCACTCTGTCATACCGTAACCTACGGTGAACGGGAATTTCATTGCACGGAACACAAGCTCAACCTCTTTATTGAATGCCGCACCGCCCATGATAACCTCGTAGAATCTGCCGCCGAAAGCCTCTATGAGGGCCTTCCTCATCTTGTTGTAGAGGAATGAACGGAAGAAAGGAACATATTTGCAGGCGAACTGCACTGCAGGTTTGCTTAGGATAGGCTGCAGTTTGCTCTTGTACACCTTCTCTATGATAAGAGGAACTGCAATGATAAGGTCCGGTTTCACCTCGGCCATTGCGTCCATGATGATCTTAGGACTTGGGATACGGGTGAGGAAGTGGATGTGCACGCCGTGTGTGAGCTCGAAAAGAACCTCGAACATAAGGCCGTACATATGCGCACATGGCAGCATTGAAATCATGTTGTGACCAGGTGCAAGCCAGTCCATAACCTCCTTGCCGAACTCGAAGTTGCTCCAGATTGAACGGTAAGGAATCATAACACCCTTGCTGAAGCCCGATGTACCGGAGGTGTAGTTGATGATTGCAAGCTCTTCCGCACTGTCCTGATAATAGTTGAGGTCCACTGCACTGAAGTGAGGGAATTTCTTATGGAAAAGCTCACGTATATTGTTCTCTGCCTCCTGGATTGCCTTGTTGCGGGCGTGGCACAGCGTAAGCGTATCCACATTGAACACAGCCTCCAGAGCAGGCATCTCATCGGCAAGAAGGTTGTGCCATACCGGTTCGTCGGCAAAGAGGATGCGACTCTCTGAATGGTTCACAAGGTTGTGCACGCTGGCTGCCTTGAATTCGTGAAGGATAGGGACAGGAACTGCGCCGTATGTCATTGTGGCAAGGAAAGCCACCACCCAGTTTGCCTGGTTGCGGCTGCAGATGGAAACGCGTTCTCCCGGTTTTAAGCCGCAGCTCTCAAACAGGATATGAAGTTTCTCCATGTTTGCGGCAAGCTCGCCATAGGTGAGAACATCACCCTTATAGTTGGAAATTGCAGGATAGTTCCAGTTCTTTGTAATGCTATCCTGAAAAGTCTTGTTTACTGATTGAAAATTATATTCCATATCTTATTCTTTAGGTAAATCTTTTATAATGCTTTTAGATTTCTTGTCGAAATAGACAGTACCCTTGGCCGTTTCTATCTTCCAATAGACTATATTGCCGGATTTCACGTCCACAGGGCCGGAAACGGCCTCTGCCGGAAGGGCAAGGGGAAAGGCCTTCACCTCACGTCCCAGACGGTCTATGAGATGGAGTTTGCTTCCCTGTGCGATAAGGAACTGTATCTTAAGATTGTTGTATATGTCTATCTGAGCAGGCTGGCCCACAATCCTGCCGGGGAAATCCCTCACCCACAGGCTCTTGCCGTTATGGTCCAGAAGCTCCAGCTTGTTGTCCTGATGCTGCTTCAGGGTATTCATCTTGCCGGTGCCGGAGTTTTTCACTTTGAATTCAGGTGTTGCATCCGGGGAAACTTTCGGGCTTTCCGTCTTCGCTGCATCATTAATGACTGCATCGGCGGAAGCTGTATCGGAAACAGCCGGCTCCTCCTGAACAGGCTCTGCGGAAGGCTGCTCCTGCGGCTGTTCGGCCGGAACTGTCTCTTTGGCATGGGGAGTAGAATAGAGATAATAAACCCCCAGCGCTATAACAGCAGTCATAAGCAGGATGACGCACGAAAGGAATATTACCGTTTTTTTCTTCATCAGAAAAAGAATATAACATACAAAGATACGAAAAATATCGTAAATACTAAAGGCGCCGCCCGTCAGAAGACAGACAGCGCCGATATCGGATGGTTTTTAGCCTTGAAACTACACCAGACCGCTGAAGCCCATGAAGGCCATGGCAAGAATGGAAGCGGTAATCAATGCTACAGGAACGCCTTTAAACGCTTTCGGAACATTGTTCA
>JAKSKO010000057.1 GCA_024401715.1 Bacteroidales bacterium | reverse complement strand
TCATTTTTGGGGCGAGGCTGGAGACACCACCTATGAACACAACGCGTGAAACCAATATGCGAATCCCCAGCCATTCCATAAAAATGAGGCTGGGGACTCTATGATGGTGGCGGGGCAAGCACGAAGCTTATTGGACCGCCCCGCCCTTGCAAAAGGCCCGAAAAAAAGAATTATTCCTCTTCGCAAGGCATGTTCTTGGCGTACTCGCGCCATTTGGAGATGAGGGCCTGCATATCGGCAGGCAGAGGCGCCTCAAAATGAAGATGCTTTCCGGCCATCGAAGCCATTTTGCCTGGGCCGCCCGGATGTTCGAAACCAAGCACTGCTGCATGCAGGGCCTGACGCGGGCATATCTTGAAGCAATTCTGGATAAACTGGCGGTATTTGGCATAGATGGTCCCCTTGTTTATCTTGGTGCCGTCATAGCGCTCGTCACCGAAAAGCGGATGACCTATATAGTTCATATGCACACGTATCTGATGCGTGCGCCCGGTTTCAAGAATACACTGCACCACGGTTACGAAGCCGAAACGCTCCAGCACCTTATAGTGCGTGATGGCGGTCTTGCCCTGGTCTCCGTCCGGGAAAACGCGGAAACGCAGGCGGTCGCTTGGGTCCCGGCCTATGTTTCCCTCTATCGTGCCCTCGTCGTCGGGAAGATTACCCCACACAACGGCAATGTACTTGCGTTCTATGCTATGCACAAAGAACTGCTTTGCCAGATTTATCTGTGCCTCATCGGTCTTTGAAACCACCAGCAGTCCGGAGGTATCCTTATCTATGCGGTGCACCAGAACTCCCATCCTCTCATCGCCCTCATCCGCGCCCTGGCGTATGCCAAGATGGTATGCAAGAGCATTCACAAGAGTTCCGGCAAAATGTCCGTGGCCCGGGTGCACAACCATGCCGGCCGGCTTGTTCACAACCAGAAGCTCGCTGTCTTCGTAAACTATGTCCAGAGGGATGTTTTCCGGAAGTATCTCCGTGCCGTGCCTGCGATATGGCATCACAAAGGATATCACGTCACCGGGCTTCACTATATAGTTGGCCTTCAGTATCTTATCCCCGCAGCGCACGAAACCCGCCTTCAAAGAAAGCTGTATGCGGTTGCGGGAGGTATACTCCATTATTCCGGCCAGATACTTGTCCACACGCAAAGGCTTCTGCCCCGCGTCCACAACATAGCGGAAATGCTCGAACATTTCCTGCTCTTCACCCGTGTTCTCCAGGGAGAATTCCTCTTCAAGTTCCTCGTCGCGCAGCATTATTCGTCTTCCTCCTCTTCTTCAGATGCCTTGTATACAGGCACCTTGTTTTCATCCAGGGTAAGGCTTATGGATACGCTGCCGCCCATGTTGCTGCCGGCATAAGGGCCGGGAGTCTGGGCAAACACAACAGCATTAAGGCTGTCCTGATATGTCTTTACAGTCTTGTCGAAACGCACGGTGCCCACGTTCAGGGAATTGTCATGGATTTTCTCCAAAGCAAGCTTGAACTTGGTTCCATACAGTAGCGGTGCACTGGTGTAATTGTCCGCCGGATTAAGACCCAGCACCAGGTCTATCCTGGACTCGCTGTTAATCTGCACGCCTGCTGCAATCTCCCTGTTCCTGTACAGCTGGCTTAGAACGTTGTTGGTGGCCATGTCATTCACATAGATAAGCTTGCCCAATTCCAGCCCGCGGCTCACAAGTTCCGCATTGGCACTGCGAAGGGAATATCCCACAAGATTCGGCATGGAAACTTTCTTGGCCAGCATCGCATTTATAACAAGCTGCACCCTGCGTCCCTCCTTCACGCGTGAACCCGGTTTCGGGTCCTGGCGCACGATAGAGCCCTTGGGCGCCCTCTTCATATAGATGGAATCCACAACCTCCACCCTTAGATTATGCCTTACAGCCTCGGCCTTGGCACGGGTCACAGACATGCCGGTAAAATCCGGAACCTCCAGCTCGTGGCCATGGGAGGTGAACACATTCAGGAAAATGGTGGCTGCAACACACAGCCCCAGCACAAGGGCAAGGGCCAGAAGCAGATTCTTAACTATCCAATTGCCGAAGAAATCCTTTGCTGTCATAATTTACCTTGTAAAGATTTTCATAATACCGTCGGCCAGGGTTGCAAGTCCGACTATAATAACCACCGCACCGGCAACACGGTTTATCCAGATGATGGTGCGCATATTGAACTGCTTGCGGAAAATATTCAGAAGACTGGTAACGGAAAGCCAGTAGAGAACGCTGCCGCCCGCAATTCCAAGGATGATGGGGAAACAGGTCCAGTCTGACGATCTTTCCTCTGCAATTCCGAAGAATGCCATCAGGGCGAACATCACGGCAATGGCGCCGGGATTTGAAAAGCCCATGGCGCAGGCCGTTAGAAAATCGGCCGGACTTACGGAAGACGGAGTATCTTCGGTCTCGTTTTTCATCTTTCGGAAAGGGTCCGAAAGCGCCATAGACACACCCATTGCAATAACAATTATACCGCCACCTATCAGAATGGGGATGGAGTTGCCCTCTATGAAACTTTGCACGTAGGCAAGGGCGAAAATTGCAACGATGGCAAAGATGGTATCTACCACCGTAGCCCCCAGGCTGGTTATGAAACCGGGCTCGAAGCCCTTGCTGAGGGTTTTCTGGATAACAAGTATGGCAATAGGGCCGATGGGCGCAGATGCAGCCACACCAACAACAATTGCCTTTATTATATCCATCAAAACCATGGTCACCTGTTCAAACTTTCAAAGTTAGGAATTTTTTGTGTAAATTTGGCAATTATGAAAGGCGTTAACATTAGATTTACAGCCCTGTCCCTGTGCAGCGCTGTCTTATTGTCCCTGGGCTGGCTGGTTCCGCATTGCGGGGCCTTTGTCCTCATGGGCTTCGTACCTCTTCTCTGGATGGACAGACTTGCCGATGCAGAGGGCTGCAAGGGCTTCTGGAAATGGCACTATCTCACATTCGTGCTGTGGAACGCCCTCACGACCTATTGGGTGTGCAACGCCACCGTGGCCGGAGGTCTTTTTGCAATTTTCGCAAACGCCTTTCAGATGAGCCTTATCTGGGCAGCATTCCGCTACTCAAAGAAGTTCCTGCAGGGTTCCGTTCCCTATGTTTTCCTTGCAGCAATGTGGATTGCCTGGGAGCGCTTCTATTTTGACGCCGAGATATCCTGGCCATGGCTGGTTCTGGGCAACGCCTTCGGCAGGACAACAAGCTGCGTGCAGTGGTACGAAATCACCGGCCTTCTGGGCGGCTCCCTGTGGGCATGGGCTTCAAACCTGGGAATTTTCGGCCTGATGTGCGCGCTGGAAAGCGGCCGATGGAAAACATTCAACATCAAAGCCAAGGCAGCAGCCGCAACTGCAATGGCACTGCTGTATATCATTCCGCTTTCAGCATCCTGGACAAGATATGCCCAACTGGACGAAAAAGATCTGTGCGGCAAGCTGGAAATCTGCGTCCTGCAGCCTAATCTGGACCCTTACCAGAAATTCGAATCCCTTAGCCAGGACCAGCAGAACGGCATTCTGGTGTCCCAGATAAACAAGCTGGCGGCAAAGGCGGACATAGACCTGTTCATCGCCCCGGAAACCTTCACCAACGACATTCTGCTGAACAATCCGGAGCAGAGCGCCAGTCTGCAAACCTTCCGCAAGACTCTTTCAGCAGCCAGAGGTGGCAGGCTCCTTTTCGGAGCATCTGCATACAAGACCTTCGACCAGGCGAACCCTCCGTCATGGAATGCGCGCCAGATAGGTCCCGGCCGATGGTACGAAAGCTATAACGCCGCCGTGGTGTGCGACTCTTGCGCGCAGCTGGAAGTCTACAAGAAAAGCAAGCTGGTGGTGGGCGTGGAAAAAATGCCTTATCCGCGCATCACAAGGCATCTTGAAAAGATCCCGGGCGTCTATATAGGCCGATGTGTGGGCCAGGAAGAAACGCAGGTGCTGGACTGCGGCGCCCCCGTGGGATGCGCAGTCTGCTACGAATCCATCTACCCGGAGCATTTTGCAAGCTATGTGAAACGCGGAGCGAAGGCAATGAGCGTTATCACCAACGACGCCTGGTGGGGAAACACTGCCGGATATAAACAGCACCTCAGCTACAGCTGCCTTCGCGCTATTGAAACCCGCAGGGCCATTGCCCGCAGCGCAAATACCGGAATATCGGCATTCATAAACAAACGCGGTGACATCGTCAGCCGCACGGAATGGTGGGAACGCGCTGAACTGTGCGGCAGCCTGCCTCTTTATTCAGAACTTACGCCCTTCGTCCTTTACGGAGACATCACCGGCAAACTCTGCAGCTTCATATTCATCCTGCTGCTGGCCCTTGTCTGTGTAAGGAGACTCTTAAAGTAGAGCAACAAGACTTTCGTAATTTCTCTTGCTTACAGGGATTTCCGGAGAATCCGGCACGGAAAACTTGGCAACATACCTTCCCATATCGGCTTTTGCAACCATCTTAACCTGGGAAGGGTTCACTATATATGAACGGTGAGCCCTCACAAAGCCCGCCTTCTGGCACAATCCCTCAACGCTTTTCATGGAATTGCGCAACTCATACTCCTTCACCTTGTCATTCTCCACATAGCAAATGTTCAGATAATTCTCGTTTGCCTGGATATACAGGATGGAAGAGGCCGTAGTGGAAAACTTCAGCAGATGGCGGTTATCATAGAACTTCAGCCTCATGCCCTCGTCATGGATAAACTGCTTCGGAAGATCACTTGCGTAATAGATCTGCGCAATTATCACATATGGATACACAAGAATTGTGATGAGGCTGCGGAAGCATTGGCCAAGGTAGTTGAAATAGGGCTGCTGCATGCCGCCAATCAACGTGAAATACAAGGCAACGAAGGCAGACATCACCAGAACCTCGCCCACACACCAGATGGCATAATAAGGGACGGTGAAAGTAAGCCATTTCTTGGAGAAGAGGAAGAGCAGCCTGCCAAGAAGCATGGTACCAAGGCAGATTGCACAGACAATGGCTATATTGAAAGCGTAAATGTTGCTCACCCTTGCAACGCCCTCCCCGCTGTGAAGCAGTTCCACAAGAAGTTTGGGTTCGTACAGCAAGATGGACATCAGAAGGAATCCCGTAATGCAGAAAACATGAACAGTAAGGGATCCTATGGAATTTATAGACCTTGGATATATCATTTTTAGTCAACTTTTACGTTGTGACAAAATCAAAAACATATATTTTTCGTCACAAATATCGCCACTTTTTCCTAAAAAACAATGGTTTTGTCACAAATACACCCTCATTGAAAGAAATTATTTCCGAAGGGTGCCACAGCTATGTAACTTTGCGATACAGAAACCCAAAAAAGCTGAATTATGATGATCACACTTTTCGTATTCCTTACAGTATTGAACTGCAGAATCAACAACAGTCTGAAAAACGAGGAGTATATCTAGTCCGATAACTCCTCCAGATTTTTCAGGGCAACGGAACTCTGATATGAATTCTCCCTGCGGGCGCGCTGCAATTCCTGCTGCTCCCTGCTATACTTCACTGCCCTGTCCACGCCCTGTACGAAGACCTCACGTATAGCCTTCACCAGATTCACCCTGGTGGTATCTATCACCTGGCTGAAAGAAGGCACATTGGTATCCTTGAACTGGCATTTTCCAAGACGAACCTTCATTCTGTCGAAGTCATCACCCTGGATATTTGCGCCCAATCTCAATCCCACAGGGGACTTGATTATTGAAACGTGATAATTGAAAGACTGGTCCAGATTCTGTATTCCGGCCATGGCCATGGTCCAGTTGTTTACCTTCAGCACAAAAGGGAAAATCTCCACCCTGCTATCCTTCAGAATTCCCTCCACAGTCATGGAATCTATTGTAACCCTGCCAGGGTTGCTTACCAGAAGCATGCGCGCTATGCGTGACACCTGCTTGTTTTCATTGAAGTGCAGGTCCTTGCCGCTTATCCTCACTATTCCGTTCACGGACGGCATCACCACGTTCATTGCCGTATCCACGTTTGCCGTAGCTGCAAAATTGCAGTCCATAAGGCCGTCGAATGACTTCAGGAGCGGCATAAGAGTATCTATCTCCGGCACAAGGGATATGGCCTGGCCTGCCGAAATATCCTTGAAATCCATATCAAAGCCGGTCACAATGTCCTTAGCGCTCCTTGCAGAATAGAAAGCCTCCCCGGACAAACTGCCCATATTGCTCACGGCCCTCAGATGTTCCATCTGTGCGCAGCGTTTCTTCACAAGAAAGAGTGCATCCACATCGGACATCACCATGGCGGAATAACGCACTCCGCTTCCTTTCAGCCTTATGCTTGCATTCAGGTTGGAAGGGATAAGCAGCGGGCCGGCGGACGATACTTCCGCGCCGCTGTCCACGTGCATTTCATCCGCAGGGGAATCAATATCGGCTTCATCGGAAACAGAGGAATAAGAAACCCTGTTGCTTAGATTAACCTGACCTTTGGAATAGCTTGTGAAAAGCTCGTTCAGCTCCAGAGAGTCTGAATTTATGCCAAGGTCCAGATTGATTGTTCCACGCCTGAGCAAAGCCCTGCGGAGGTTGGACACAGAGCCTTTGGCGGCAATATTGGAAGCCCCGGAAGTGATTCGCAGCGTATCCAGGCTCACCGCATCATTATTGAAGGAGCCCTTGAAGTCCGTTACCGCTGTTCTCTGCGGGAATGCCGGGGTTGAGACGAAGGCTCTTTTCATGCTTATTCCTCCGTCAAGATCCCATTTCTCGTAATACTTCCTGAAAGAATCCCCCAAATCGAATTCTATCATCTTGCGCTGAATGCTGTCCATGCGCACAGCACGCCGCTTCCCGCCCTCTGCAGTCCGAGACTGCTTTTCCGCCAGACGTGTCCTGGTGTCAAAGGCAATACCGCTTACCATCGTGCGCAGCATGGGGCTGAACATGGCAAGACGCTCGTTATCGCTCTTCAGCTGAATTACAGGGGAAGCACCATTATCCTTCGAAGGGAAAACCGTGAAGCTGTTCCTGGAGTTTGTAAGTGAAAGCGCCAGGGAATCCGTACTGCGCATGCGAAGCTTTCCTATATCAAGCTTTGCATACAGCGGATAATACGAAAGCGTGTCCGATATCTTCACCGCTTTTACAGACTCTGAAGCCACCACCTTTATGCCTCCGGCCGATATCATTGCAGATTCGGCATAGTTCAGGCCAAGACTGTCCACATCCAGGGAAAGACCCACAATCTTGGATGCCGTACGCTTGTTTCCGAACGGATTGTCCATAATGCCGGCCTTTAGTTCACAGTTGGGAATATCCACCTTGAAAGTGTCACTGAAGGCATTCAGATGCACATTCCGTGCAAGCAGGCGTCCCTTCACATCGGCGCCGCCAAGGGTCTTGAAATCAAAATCGGCAAGAGAGAACGATCCCTTTATGCCACCATTCAATTCACCGGCAAGATGTATGTCATATCTGTCCAATATGCCGCCAAGGGAATCCAAAGTGGCGGCAATGTTCACGTCAGTGTCAAATTTTATATCGCCCAGCAGGTCGGTGGCCTTCAATGCAAGGTCCACATCAATACCGGGGCTCTGAATGCAGAACTCGTTAAGACTTGCGTTCACCTTTCCTCCCTGGCTCGCCTCAACATCCAGATCAAGTGCAAGACTTGGCACAAGGTCCACGCCTTCATAGCTGATATTGCAGCGTGGCAGACGCAGGCAGGCATCAAAGGCCGGGAGTTCTCCGCTTGCGCTGTCATAATAGCCGTTCACATTGAAATCGGCACCAAGAACGGCATCGGTGCGTATCTTTCCAGCCTCGGGAGTAATTCTCACGAGGTAATTGTCTATCACCCTCTGCAAGCCCATATCCGGAAGAACAACGCTTCCATCCAGCCATATCCTGTCTGCGAGACGTGCCCGGAGATCGGCCTGAAGCCTCAGGCTGGCAACATCCAGGCTCATGTCATGTACATCAAACGAAAGGGTGTCGTCATCATCCTCTATCTTCAAACCTCCGTCCAGGCTTATCGGAAGCATTATGCGGCCGAAGGAACGGGTGCCCACAAAACAGCCTGCATCGGCATGTATATCCACATCCCCTTCCCTGCCGTCCAGCATCATGGAATTCAGGGAGAACATAAGGGTGTCCCTGTCCAGCCTGCCAACAACGCGCAGGGAATCCAATGACGCGCTGAAACTGCTTGACGAGAGGCGGGCTGTGTTCAACTGCCCCTCAAATCCAAGCCTGTTAAGGATCAGGGTGGTCATGAGGGCTCTCTGCTGGTCTGTATACACTATCACGGCCCTCTGGTCCAGGTCTATCTTCCTTAAAAGAAGACGCATTGTGCCGCCATCGTCCTGCGGCTGCTCATCCCCGCCCAGATTCAGCTTTATGATATCAAGATTGGAACTGCCGTCGGCATAATTGTGCACATACACGTGCGGACGGGAAAGTTGCACATATTTCAGATTCAGAACCCCACGCGCAAGTGCGAAAACGTTTAGGGAAGCGCTGAAACGGCTGAAAGATGCAAGGGTGTCCCTGTCTCCCGCCCTGGAATTGCCGGCATACACAAGCAAGCCCTGCTCTCCAAGGGTCTTTACGGAATCGAAACGTTCCGAAGGATAGGTTACCACCAGATGGTCTATATCCGCAGTAACACGCGGAAAGTGTCTGAAAAGAGAAATGGAAACACCGTCCATGTCCAGATTGCCGTCAATCACCGCAGGTGCATATCGGACAATCAGCTGCCGGCTTACGCTGTCTGAAAGCAGAATCTGGGCAATTGTTACCAGGATGGCAACAAACACGGCCAGCCCAAGCCCCAGACGCAGAAAAAAACGCAGCAGTTTTCCAAGAACGATGTTTCCCATTCAGATAAAGTATGCAGAAGGTCTACAGACCAAACTGCTGGAAGAAGTTATTTCCTTTGTCGTCAACAAGAATGAATGCAGGGAAGTTCTCCACCTGTACTTTCCACACAGCCTCCATACCGAAGTCCGGGAATTCCACGCATTCGATGCTCTTGATGTTGTTCTCTGCAAGGATTGCGGCAGGACCACCGATGGTACCCAGGTAGAAACCGCCCCAGCGCTGGCAGGACTTGGTCACCATATCGGCGCGGTTACCCTTGCCAAGCATAACCATAGAGCCGTCCATGCTCTGGAATAGGTTCACATATGTATCCATACGTCCCGATGTTGTAGGGCCCATTGAACCGCAGGCGTATCCCTCCGGAGTCTTTGCAGGACCTGCATACATAACAGGGTGGTTCTTCATGTACTCCGGCATATCCTCGCCATTGTCAATCTTCAGCTTGATTGCGGCGTGTGCCATATCGCGTGCAACGATGATTGTACCGTTAAGGCTGAGACGTGTGGCAACAGGATATTTGCTAAGCAGGGCGCGGATCTCTGTCATAGGCTTGTTCAGATCCACATAAACTGCGTCACCCTCACCTGCCTGGCGAAGCTCCTCAGGGATAAGCTCGTATGGCTTGTCATCCATCTTCTCTATCCATACACCGTCCTCGTTGATCTTCGCCTTGATGTTACGGTCTGCAGAGCAACTCACACCCAGGCCGATAGGACAGCTGGCGCCGTGACGGCTGAGGCGGATTACGCGAATGTCGTGCACGAAGTGTGTGCCGCCGAACTGTGCTCCAAGGCCAAGATCCTCGCATTTCTTGCGCAGGATTTCCTCCAGGCTGAGGTCGCGGAAAGCACGGCCGCTGTCATCGCCTACTGTAGGAAGGGAATCGTAGTATTTTGTTGAAGCAAGCTTCACTGTAAGCAGGTTCTTCTCTGCCGATGTACCGCCCACTACCACTGCGATATGGTATGGAGGGCAGGCTGCTGTTCCAAGGTGCTGGATCTTGTCCATAAGGAAAGGAACCAGGACATCTGGACGAAGGACTGCCTTAGTCTCCTGGAAAAGATAGGTCTTGTTTGCGGAACCGCCACCCTTCACAACGCAAAGGAACTTGAACTCGTTACCCTCGCAGGCCTCAACGTCAATCTGGGCAGGAAGGTTACAGTGGCTGTTACGCTCTGTATACATATCGTATGCAACATTCTGGCTGTAGCGGAGGGCATTGTTACGGTAGGTGTTGAAGATACCCTGGCTGATAGGCTCTGCCTCATCAAAGTTGGTCCAAACCATCTGGCCCTTCTCTGCATGAACGATTGCAGTACCTGTATCCTGGCAGAAAGGAAGCTTGCCTTTTGCCGCAACCTCTGCATTGCGCAGCATGGTAAGGGCAACGTATTTGTCATTCTCCGAAGCGTGTTTGTCGGAAAGGATGTCTGCAACCTGCTGGTTATGCGCACGGCGCAGCATGAAGTTGACATCGTGGAAAGCGGTCTCAGACATAAGCTGGAGAGCCTCTTTGCTCACTTTCAAGATTTTGTTTCCCTCAAAGTCTCCTGTGCTCACAAGCGACTCCGATCCCGGAATCTTGTAATACTCGGTCGTGTCCGGACCAAGCTGGAATGTTGGTGAATACTGATATGCCATAGTTCTATTGTAAATTTATTTAATCATCAAATATAAGAATTTTCCGGCATTTTTGCGTACAAAAAAATCCCGATGACAGACTTTCTATTTCAGACCGGCTTTGAGGCAGCGGATCACGGCGCTGTTGAAGCCTGCATGGTCAAGTTCATTCAGGCCCTTGATTGTGAGGCCGCCAGCCGTGGTGACCTTGTCTATTGCGGCTTCGGGGTGGAGCCCGGTGGCTTCAAGAACGGCCACTGCGCCCTGCATTGCCTGCATTGCAATCTCCTTGGCGGCATCGGGATAAAGGCCCAGTTCAACTCCGCCTTCCATCATTGCGCGCACCATTCTCATAACATAGGCGATGCCGCATCCAGCCAGCATATTGCCGGCATCCATCTGCTTCCTGTCCACCAGCATCACCTTGCCAAGCATTGCAAAAAGGTCGTAAACCGCCACAAGATTCGCCTCCGACACCCTTCCGTCATCAAGGACGAAGGTCATGCCCTCGCCAAACTCCACGGCAATGTTAGGCATAGTGTAGATATCTATGCGCGGATGGCTTGCACCGGCAGCCACGCTCACAACAAGGGTGCTATCTGCTATTGCATCGGCAAGAGAGTCCAGCACTCCCTGCACCAGCCATGGCTTTACGGCCACGACAACGATATCGGCCCCCTGTACGGCAACGGCATTGTCTGTTGTAACATCAACCTCGGGATAAGCCTCGGACAGCTTTTCCAGACGCGTCATGGTTCTGGCAGTTGCTGTCAAACTCAGCTCGCATTCCTGTTCCAGCGCTGCATTGGCCCATCCCCTCACAAGAGCCCCGCCCATATTTCCTGTTCCGATAACTGTGATTTTCATATATTTAAGTGCTTCTGTAATCTTTTCGTGGTGCAAAAATAAGAAAAATAACAGATTTCGGTAAATTTGTAAG
>JAKSKO010000056.1 GCA_024401715.1 Bacteroidales bacterium | reverse complement strand
TCAAGGAAAGTTGTATCATCGGAAAGGGTGATGGTTGCAGGAACCTGTCCTGCTGCAAATGACTGTGTTGCATAGCCCACACAGGTAATCTCGATGATTGCCTCTGCAGATGCAACATTCAGGCTATAGTTGCCGTCAAGGTCGGTGATGGTACCGTTGGTAGTGCCTTTCTCAAGCACTGTGGCACCGATTACCGGACCCATTGCGTCAACAACTACACCCTTAACCGTGTATGCGCCCTGGGCGAATACGGATACAGACATAAGGGCCGAAGCCGCAAAGCCTGCAAGAATGGTTAAGATTCTTTTCATAAAGAATTTTGTTGTTAATAGTTAGATAAAATGGTTATATGATTGCTAATTGAGATTAGTCTTGTTTTACGATGATGAGGGCCGATGTAGGGGCAAGTTCAAGCATGCCGCCTTCAACAGTACCCAGGCCTTCCTCCGAAACGCGTCCGTCACGGCAGATGACGGTATACTCCCCTTCCGGAACCTCCACAGAGGCTGTTTCATCAAGAGAACCGTTGAAAGCCACATAGATATCATCCCAGCTGTCACCGACGGCAGCACCGTCAAGATGGAAAGCCACCAGATTGTCCGTGCAAGGAAGGAAGTGGAGGTTTTCGCGGACCAGAACGGCGTCTCCCATATGGAAGGCCTTGTGGTTCTTTCTTATCCTTATCATCTCACGGATGTATTCGTATACATCGGCATAAGTGTGACGGCGCTCCCACTCTATGCTGTTTACATCATCGGGGCTCTTGTATGAGTTGTGAACCCCTTTCTTGTCACGGAAGATCTCCTCACCGCAGAAGATGAAAGGCACGCCCTGCGAAGTAAGGACAATGGTTTCGCCCAGTTTGAGGGCCGACAGCTGCGCCTGCTCGTTGTCCGGGATATTCTTGCGCAGGCGGTCAGAGAAGCAAAGGTCATCGTGGCAGCTTACATAGCTTATCATCTGGGTAGGTTCCAGCGCCCATGGCTCCTTGCTGTAATTAACCTTGCTGTAGTCCACTCCGTCATGCTGCACGGCGCCTGCAAGGCCGAATTTGATGCTTTCGGTATTGCCCGGAAGGCCGCAGAGGAATGCGCCCTGGTTGTCGTCGCTGAATGGGCCGCGCACAGCATCGCGAAGCTCGTCGCCGAATGCCGCAACGCGGGACATCCTGCTTATGTTGGCCTTCATTGCAAGCTCCTCTGCAGGATACTGGCAAGTGCCGGCAGACCAGCCCTCACCGTAAACGTAAATGCTTGGGTCATATTCATATAGAGCCTCGGCAATCTCATTCATGGTCTGGATGTCGTGAATGCCCATAAGATCGAAGCGGAAGCCGTCAATGTGGTATTCCTTCGCCCAGTACAGAACGGATTCCACCATGTATTTGCGCATCATTGGACGCTCGCTGGCTGTTTCGTTGCCGCAGCCGGAACCGTCGGAATAGCTGCCGTCCTCACGCAGGCGGTAGAAATACTTGGGGGCGGTGAGGTCGAAATTGCTGTCACCGGTGCTCATGGTGTGGTTGTACACCACGTCCAGAACCACGCGAATGCCGTTTTTGTGCAGGGCCTGCACCATCTGCTTGAACTCCCTGATACGTGCATAAGGATCTGCGGGATCGCTGCAGTATTTGCCGTCAGGAACGTTGTAGTTCAGAGGATCGTAACCCCAGTTATACTCGTTGGCAACCTCGTCACCCGCGCCGTCGAATGAAGGCAGAATATGCATGTGGGTGATGCCAAGATCTATCATGTGGTCCAGAACGGTTGGCTCTCCATAGCTGTTTTCCGTGCCCTTCTCCGTATAGGCAAGGAACATGCCCTTGTTGCACACGCCGCTCTGCTCATCCATGGTCATATCCCTGTGGTGAACCTCGTAAAGGATTATCTCATCGGCGCTCTTCAGTGCCGGCTTCACATCCTTATCCCAGCCATGAGGGTCTGTTGCCTTCATGTCTATGATGGCTCCCCTTCTGCCGTTAAGGCCCACAGCATGCGCATTCACGCCCGGACATTCCTGAAGCTGAACCCCGTCCTGAGTGATGCGGAAGCCATAGAATTTATCCATGCAGTCTCCCTCTACAACGCCTGTCCAATAGCCGTCTTTCAGTTTCGTAAGCTGCTCTGTGACAATAGGCAGCTCTGCGGGGTCTGCAGTATTGTATACTGAAACGCAAACAGCCTCTGCATCCGGAGCCCAGAGAGTGAATTCTGTGGCTCTTGGGCCATACTTCATCTCCGGAAAGGAGTTCTTCTCCGAAGCGCATGAACATGCGGAAGCAATCATGGCTGCCAAAATGGTAATATTACCGATAAATCTGTTTCTGAACATATGTAAATAAGTTATTTCTTTTCAATCAGCGCAACTGAAGCCGCACCAAGAACAAGCAGGATACCTGCAACCACAAGCATTGTGGACTGTGCTCCGCCAACAAGGCCAAGGACCACACCGCCCAGCGCTGCGGCCACAATCTGCGGAAGACAGATGGTGCAGTTGAACAGGCCCAAGTATGTACCCATGTGCTTTGTGCCTGCAAGAGCGTTGGTTAGCAGGGTGAAAGGAAGGGCAAGCATTGCAGCCCATGCAGCACCTATAAGAAGGAAGCTGCCGAAAAGCAGATACTGGTTCTGGATGTATGCCGAAGCGATGAAGCCTGCGGCACCGATAAGAAGGCTTACCACATAAGCCACTTTGATATTCTTGAATTTAGGGATGCAGATTGCCCAGAGGATAGAGCCTATTGCCTGCACTGCGAAAAGAACGCCAACCCAGTTGCCTGCAGACTGGTAGCCCTCTGAAGCAACGTCGGTGGTACCCCAGCAGTTTGCTGCAACGGTGCCGTTTGTATAAGTCCACATATACATGAATGCCGCCCAGCAGAAGAATTGCACAAGGCCCACTGTCCAGAAAGTCTTCGGAGCCTTAACAAGAAGTTTCACGAAGCCCTCGTTGCTGGTCTCTTTCTCATCGGCGGAATCAGCAGTTCCGTGGAACTGTGCATACTCTGCAGGATTCATCTCCTTCACGTTTGCAAAGGTATAGAGAACGCAGAGGATGAGAATGAGCGCGCCAACATAGAAGCTCCATTTTACGGAATCCGGAATAACACCCTCCGGTGCGGTGTTGGCAATGCCTATCCAGGTGAAGAAGATAGGGAAAATATAACCCATGAGGCTGCCTGCGTTGCAGAGAAGGCTCTGGATTGAATATGCCTGTGTCTTCTGGTTCTCGCCAACCATGTCGCCAACCATCATTTTGAACGGCTGCATTGCAACATTGATGGAAGTATCCAGGAACATGAGGCTGAAAAGTCCGAACCACATTGCGCCGTTAAGACCAAGAATCAGGCGCGAAGAGAAATCCAGGCTGCCCGCATTCGGAAGGAAGATCATAACAAGCACGGCTATGATGGCACCAACAAGAAGATATGGCTTGCGACGGCCGAAACGGCACCAAGTCTTGTCACTCCACTTGCCTATGAGAGGCTGCACAATCATACCCATGAGCGGCGGAAGTATCCAGAAGAAACTGAGCTGATGGGGATCGGCTCCGAGAGTTGCAAATATGCGTGAAATGTTCGCGCTCTGCAAAGCATAGGCAATCTGAACGCCGAAAAATCCGAAGCTCAGATTCCAAAGCTGGCTTAAAGTAAGTTTTGTATCTTTCATCAGTAAGGATTGTTAATAACTCTAATTTATCAATGCATTGCATACAAAACAAATATTATAGATATCCAAGCCGACGAAATGTATTATTTAGGCGACGAAATGCCAATATTTGCAACAAATAACCACCGAAACGCAAGCGGAATGAAACATTTTTATTAAAATTGCAAAAATGAAAAGGAGTCTACCTCATATTATCATCGCGGCTTTCGCCCTTCTTCACATGCTTGCAAACATGTTTTGCGAGTATATCGGCATATATGACGAGGTGGTTCTTACCGTCCTTACCATACTGATGACAATGTGCATTTGCAGAGCAGGAAGAATAAGAGTGGATATTGCTTCCATTCTGCTTGTGGGCGGTCCGTTGGGTGCATATATGGTGGCTTATATCTGGAGGGAATATCTCCCATACCTTAATATATATCCGTTCTTGACAGAAGGGCCGTTCACCTGTCTGGCAACAAGCCTTCTTGTTGGATATTCAATTCTGCTTATTTCCCGCTTCCTGCCGGCAACGGACAAAAAACCGGACATGGAAGACTGGTCTCTGATAGTCACAACCTCTCTTATCGTGATTTTTGCCAGAATAGCCCTTTCATCGGTGTTTCTGAAGAATAATCCCAGGGAGATGATATCGGACAACATCCTGTACTTCCTCATGAATTTCTGTGCACTTACCACGGTCATCATGATTTTCCTTCTCTATTTCACATGGAGGGAAAAGAGGAAGGCAGACAAGGAGCAGAAGGAAAAACACTGGGCCCAATTCCGATATCTGAAGCTGAACCAGCAGGTTAACCCACACTTCCTTTTCAACTCGCTCAATGTCCTGGACTGCCTTGTTAGCGGCGGGGAGAACTCCAAAGCCAGTGATTATCTGCACGGCCTCTCGGGCCTTTACCGCTATATGCTTGACATCGAAGAGAGTACGCTGATACGTCTGGAATCGGAAATAGACTTTGTGAAGCAATACATAGAACTGATGAAGGTACGCTTCCCGGACGGAATAGAAACCGAATTCGACATTCCGCAGGAATACATGTCCAGGGAGATTGTCCCATGCTCCATACAGCTTGTGGTGGAAAATGCAATCAAGCACAACATTGCAAGCACGGACCAGCCTCTGAAAATCAGAATATACTGCCAAGGCGACAGCCTATGCGTGGATAACGACATACAGCCCAAAGCCGTGGTAAAATCCACACGCAAGGGCTTGAACTACATCAAACAGCAATATTCATACATCTCTGAAAGAGAAGTTACAGTCAATAACGACGGCAAGCAATTCCGTGTAAGTCTCCCCTTGATATGAAAATCAGAACACTCATCGTAGAAGACGAAGCAATGGCCAGCGAGAATCTGGCAATGAAGCTTAGAAGCAACTTCCCGGACATCGAAATTATCGGAAGCACAACATCTGTGAACTCAACTGTCAGATGGCTGAAGACCAACAGCGTCGATGCCATTTTCATGGATATTGAACTCTCTGACGGACTGTGCTTTGACATATTCAGGCAGGTGGACGTCAAGGCAAGGGTGATAATAACCACGGCATACAGCTTCTATGCCATCAAGGCCTTTGAAGACGGTGCAATAGACTATCTTCTGAAGCCGATAAGCGTGAAGGCTCTTGAAAGGGCCATCTCAAGAATACGCATTCCGCAGAGCACAACTCCGGACTTCAGCGCGGTGGAAAAGGCCTTCACGGACGACATGCAGGATTCTGCAAACAGCAATACGGACCGATTCATAATCCACCTCTATGACAAGATCATTCCTGTCATGACAAATGACATAGCATACATCTATTCAGAGAACAAGAACAACTTCCTGATGACAAAGAACGGCATCAGTTATGTCATTGAATCTTCTCTGGACGAGATATCAGAAAAACTTTCTCCAAAAAAGTTCTTCAAGATTTCACGCAACTGCCTCATCTCCCTCGACGCCATCTCCTGCATCCACAGGATGGTTGGCGGCAAGTACAGGATAGAAACGATTCCTGCCCCACCTTACGAGATTACCGTAAGCAGGGGCAGGACCAAAGGATTCTTGAAGTGGATTGATGAATCCGGAGTGAATCCGCACTATAATTAATTATCTTCTGGCGCGTGCTTTCTGCTGGGCCTCAGCCATCTTCTGGGCCTCTTCCAGGCGCTGCTGCCACTTGCTCTTCTTTATCGGCTTGTTCTTGTTAGCCTCAATCTCGGCAAGAAGCTTCTCCGGCTTCACAATGAACTTCTTGATAACGAAAGTCTGTATCATTGTGATGATGTTGCTAAGCAGATAATAGTAGCTTAGACCGGCGCTGAGGCTGTTACAGATGAAGACCATCATGATTGGCAGCATCCATACGCTCATAAAGCGCATAGGGGCCATCTGAGGGTCGTTCGTCGCAGGCATGGTCATGCGGCTGTAAACGAACATGGAAGCACCCATCAGCAGTGCGAACAGGCTTAGGTGGTCCATTCCCAGGATGCTGAATCCGAAGTCCAGCACAGAGTCATAGGTGCTTAGGTCATCGGCCCATAGGAAAGGCTGCTGGCGAAGCTCTATTGACGAAGGGAAGAAACGGAACATAGCCCAGAGTATAGGGAACTGCAGCAGCATAGGCAGACAGCCTCCCGCAGGGTTGATGCCCGCGCGCTTGTATAGCTCCATCGTGGCCTGCTGCTTCTTCATGGCCTCTTTCTGGTCTGTAGCGGCTTTAGGATACTTCTCGTTGATCTTGTCCACCTCCGGCCTTATGGCGTTCATCTTTGCAGATGACATGTAGCTCTTGATGGTAAGCGGCGAGATCACAAGCTTGATGATAAGGGTCATCAGAAGGATGATGATACCGTAGTTGCTGAAGAACCTGCTAAGGAACTCGAAGCATGGGATGATCACGAAACGTGTGATAAGACCTATAAGACGGCCGCCTATGGTGATGACCTTGTCGTAATTGCGATCGAAGCTGCGCAGGATACGATAGTTGTTAGGGCCGAAATAGAACTCATAGCTGTACTGTGCGTTGCCGCCCTGCAGCTGAAGGTCGTTACCCAGATTTGCCTTGCAGTACATCAGAGTGCCGTCTGCATCATGCTCCTGGCCGAATTTCACATCGAAGCTGGCTGATGAGAAACCGCCGTTTGTGGAAGTCAGGATGCTGCTGAAGAACTGCTGGTGGAAGTTGAACCATTCCAGACGTGTGTTGTATGTCTTGCTGGCATCCTTGCCGTTTGCAATGTTCTCCGGCTTTGTGTCGCCAGGGAAAAGCACATCCAGTTTGGAATACTGCTTCTCGTTCTTATAGCCTTTCTCCAGACGTGGAACAGCAAGGCTCCAGTCAATGTCGAAGTTGCTTACGTTCCTTGGGACGATATCTCCCATATTGCTGAAACTAAGCTCGTTATACAGCATATAGGAATTCTCCGGAAGGGTGAATTTCTGCTGGATGTAACCGCCGCCGGCAAATGCAAGACGAAGGGTTACGGAAGACTGGCTGCGATCTGCAACGGTGAAATTGAAATCACGGGTATTTATCTGCTCTCCGGCATAAAGGGTTACATTGTAGTCACTCTTTCCCGGACGCACAAGCACAAGATCATCCTTGCCGTAAGCCTTGTAATTCTTCACATTCACGCTGTACGGCTGGGCACCCTTGGTGTTTATCTCAATCTTCAGGACTTCGTTTTCCAGAACCACGGTGCTTCCCTCGCCCCTGGCAGCCTCGGTGAGGCACTCGTCCTTATATACGTTGCCTGCAGGCTGCTGCGCAGCATCCTCCTTGATAACCACAACTTCACCGCGCTCTATTGCCTCCGCCCTTGCAAGAGAATCCAGCGCCAGCTGGATCATCTGCTCGTTGGCAAGGGAATCATTGTATGCGCGTATTGCAGCTTCCTGTTTCTGATACTCTTTGTTCTGGTACCAGCTGAAACCGAACATTATGAGTCCGATAAGGATGATACCTATAATAGAATCTCTTTTCATTACTCTTCCTTCTTCTCCTGTTTAGCCGCCTCCATCTCACGAATCTTCTGCTCCAGCTCTGCAAGCTCTTTCTTTGCAGAATCAATGCCTTTGCGCATGCTGTCCAGCAAAGCATTGGCAGTACCTGTGGCAAAGAAGAGTATATTGTTCTCCTTTGTGGAGATTTCCTGCTCCAGAGAGCGGTATTTTGCAATAAGACGGTCTTTCTCTGAAACGACCCTCTCCGATGTCTTCTTCGCAAAGCGTGTCTTCTGTGCCTTCATCGCCTTCTCTTTCTCGGCAAAGAACTCGTCACAGGCAGCGCGGAAGCGTTTCCAAACCGCATCAGATTTCTTGCGTGGCACCGCGCCAATCTCCTTCCACTCCTTCTGAAGCTGGATGAAACGGTCTGTGGCCTTCTTCCACTCTTTGGAGAGCTTCAGCTCTTCGGCCTCAACGCAGATGGCAAGTTTCTTCTGGAGATTCTCCTCCATGTCGTTCTTGAACTCGCTGTAGAACTCACGTTTGCGCTCGTAGAACTTGTCACATGCAGCGCGGAAGCGGTCATAGATCTTCTGGTTCTCCTTCTTTGTTGCAAAACCGATTTTTCTCCACTCTGCCTGGATGGCCTCTATATCCTTGCTGAGGCTGTTCCATAGTTTGGAATCCTCTATCTCCTGCTCTGCAATGGCCTCAACCTTCTCGCAAAGTGCGGCTTTCGCCTCCAGATTGGCGGCCTGCTCTTCTTTCAGGCCCTCGAAATAAGCCTGGTATTTCTTGTTGATAATGGCAGTGGAAGCCTTGAAGTTCTCCCAGATCTCCTCCCTGTACTGTTTTGCAACAGGGCCCAGATCCTTCCATGCGTCGTGCAATTTCTGCAACTCTCGGAAAGCCTCAATGACGTTCTCGTTCTGTGTAAGCTCCTCGGCCTTTTTGCAAAGCTCTGTCTTTGCCTCGTGATTCTTCTTGAAATCAAGGTCGCGCAGCTCGCGGTTGATGTCCAGCTTGTCGTAGAACTGCTCCACGTAAAGATGGTATGTCTGGTTGATGTCACGCACTGCCTGCACAGGCACTGCACCAATCTCTCTCCAGCGGTTCTGGATGTCACGGAATGCAGGGAAGGTGGCAGTCACGTCCTCGTCTTTTTCCAACAATGCCTTAAGGTCCTCAATCACAGCCTGCTTTGCTTTGAGGTTTGCCTCTTTCTGGGCGTCAAGCTGCTTCATATACTCTGCCTTCTCTTTCTTGAAAGCGGTGTAAAGCGCCTTGAAATTCTCCTCCACGGCATCAAACACATTCTGGGCGCTCTCCTCCAATTTTTCTTTCTCTTTGGCAAGCGTCTTGTAGAATGCCGATTTCAGCGCCTCTGCCTCCTTGCTGTTCTGAAGGCGCTCTGCGCTGGTTGCAAACTGCTGAAATAATTCTGAAAGTTCGGACAGGGACTTTCCTGAATAATCTGCTACTTCTGACTGGATCTCTTCGTTGATCTGCTCAGGGTTAACTTTTTCAATCATCTTGAATTTGATTTTATATAAAACTTATAAAGGGCAAATATAGTGAAAAAATTAGATAGATAAAACATCAAGCACGTGAATGAGCTCTTTGCTAAGCGGTTTATCCTGCTTGATGGCACGTGAGAACGGCACATAAACTATCTCTCCGTGCTGTATACCGATCATGATATTGCGCTGTCCCTCCTTCAGGGCCTCGATTGCTGCCACACCCATTCGGCTTGCAAGGATACGATCATAAGCTGTAGGGGTGCCGCCGCGCTGCAGATAGCCCAGGATTGAGACGCGGACGTCGAAATCCGGATACTCGTTGCGCACGCGCTCTGCATAATGCATTGCTCCGCCGCCGCTCTTGCCGCTTTCGCTAACCATCACAATGGAACTGTTCTTGCTCTTGCGTATGCCTCGGCCTATGAACGCAGCCAGCTGGTCCTGGCCTGTCTGGTCTTCAGGAATGATGGCAGCCTCCGCACCCACGGCAATGGCGCTGTTCTGTGCAAGGAAGCCCGCATCCCTGCCCATGCACTCCACAAGGAAGATACGGTTGTGCGAAGTGGCGGTATCGCGTATTTTGTCCACAGCTTCAACGATAGTGTTAAGTGCTGTGTCATAGCCTATGGTGTGTTCTGTGCCGGCAAGGTCGTTATCCACCGTTCCCGGAAGGCCGATGCAGCGTATGTCGTGCTCCATCGCAAGCATCTGCGCACCTGTAAGCGAGCCGTTGCCGCCAATTACCACAAGGGCATCTATATTGTATTTCTTCAGGGTTTCAACAGCTTTTGCACGGCCCTCTTCGGTCATGAAATCCTTGCTGCGCGCTGTTTTCAGAAAAGTACCGCCACGCTGGATGGTGCTGCTTACGCTTTCTGTTGTAAGCTCTTTCACATCATCGTGAATAAGGCCCTCATAACCGCGGTAAATACCGAAAACCTTGTATCCTTCAACGATAGCGGCGCGTGTCACCGCCCTGATTGCTGCGTTCATACCCGGAGCATCACCGCCCGATGTAAGAATGCCTATTGTCTTAACTCTTGCCATATTTTGTGAATTTAAATTTTCAAATCAAGTAAATATAGAGAAAAATTAAATATCTTTGCACGTTATTTTTTGAAAAGAGTATGGTTCTGTTCTATAGCGACTATTTGGAGGGATGTATCCCGGAGATTCTCAAGGAGTTGAATGACAGCAATTTCTGCCAGACTCCCGGTTACGGCAAGGACGATTTCTGCGAAGAGGCAAGAAATCTTATCAAAAGCCGATGTGCAAGCCCGGATGCCGACGTGCATTTTCTTGTTGGCGGCACCCAGACAAACGCAACCGTTATAGCATCAATCCTGCGTCCTCATCAGGGTGTGGTTTGTGCAGCAACAGGCCATATAGCCGTTCATGAAACAGGAGCCATAGAGCACAGCGCGCACAAAGTGCTAACCGTACCATCCGTAAACGGCAAGCTTTGCGCCGATGACCTCTCAAAGCTGATGCATCTGCACTATGACCAGGCCAGCCCGGAGCACGAGGTGCAGCCTGCAATGGTATACATTTCCTATTCCACAGAGCTTGGCACACTGTACAGCAAGAAAGAGCTGCAGGACATCAAGGCGGAGTGCTGCAAATGGGGCATGCCGCTTTTCATAGACGGCGCACGCCTGGGATACGGCCTGGCATCAAAAGAGTCGGACATCACTATTGAAGAGCTTTCCGCCCTTGCCGATGTTTTCTACATTGGCGGCACAAAGCAGGGCGCCCTTTTCGGCGAGGCTGTTGTAATAAACAATCCTGCCCTGAAGAAGGATTTCCGCTACTATATCAAACAGAACGGCGGTCTTCTTGCAAAAGGACGTCTTCTGGGCATACAGTTCAAGACCCTTTTCACAGACGACCTCTATTTCAAATACGCGAAACATGCAGTGGATCTGGCATGCAAGCTTAGCGATGCATTCAAGGCCAAAGGCTATGAGATGTTCGCAGAAAGCAGCACAAACCAGATTTTCCCTATACTGCCGAAGGCAAAGGCATCGGCCCTGGCGCAGCAGTTCGGCTTCGAGAAATGGTGTGACATTGATGCAGACCACATGGCAGTGCGCTTCTGCACAAGCTGGGCAACCCGTACGGAAGACATAGACAGTCTAATCGCAAATCTCTAGAAAACAAGCTTGCAGATGAAGCTGTTGGCGCCTTCCACGCGGCCCTCTATGGTTGCGGTGATGGTGCCGTCCTCTGCTGTATCCACATGACGGAACAGCTCTACGGTCTCCCCTACGTGGGTTTCCTTAATGAAATTGATGAAGAGTTCCCTGCAAGGTTTCTTGAAAGTGATATCCGCGCCCGCTGCATCCATGGACCACACAACGTAACGCACGTTGTTGGTGTGGCCAAGACAGTCTATATCGGCGTAGTTCACAATATGCTCGCCCACTTTCTCCACATTGCCTTCACGCACAGGAAGAAGTTTTGGGGCGGGAGTCTCAATTGCGTTCTCGTGGCACTCCGTTTCCACCGGCATAAGCTGGGCAAGGGCATTGGAACGCACGAAAGACCTGTTCACAAGGTCCAGGATAATCCATGAAGATGTTGCAAGGACGGCAGGGTCTCCGGCCTGGTCCATCAACTTGAAATCTCTAAGGAAAAACAGCCCGTTGGGGCCTTTGTGCCAGCTTTGGATTTTAACGGTGTCTCCCCAGCGTATCGGCTTGAGGAATTTGATATGGAAACGGCTTAGCACCCACGCCCTCTGCTCTTTGATAAGCACATTATAACCGAAACCAAGTGCGGTTGCACTCTGGTATGCAAGTTCCTGGGCATAATCCATGAAAGCCGTAGGTCTCAGGTACTTGTGAAAGTCGGTGGCATAGCAAGGGATAAGCTCCTCTACTGTAAGTTTGTTTTCTTTATCAAGCTGGAACATTTTTTCTATTAACTTAGGTTTTTCAATCGGGCGCAAGTATTATTTCTTCTTTTCAAGGACCTGGTCTATCATGCCGT
>JAKSKO010000055.1 GCA_024401715.1 Bacteroidales bacterium | reverse complement strand
GGTTCATGTATTCCAGCTTCACCAGCACACGGGCCACCAGGCCCAGCTCCTGCGGCATGTCGGTTCTGAATTCTATCTTCAGATACGGAGGATTGATTGTGAAGCCCTTCTCTGAAAACTGGGCCGGAACCTCCTCCGTGACAAAGGTGCCAAGGCCCGGAAGGCAGGCATGGCCATCCCTCACAAGCACCTCCTTGATTATGTCTGAAAATAGTTTCTGATCCATTACACAAAGATACAACAAAATTCAGTCAAAAAAAATCTAAAAAACTTCCCCAAAAAATTTGGAGCATAAAAAATAAGTTGTATCTTTGCAATCCCATTAGGGAACATTCCTGAATAGCTCAGTTGGTTAGAGCATCTGACTGTTAATCAGAGGGTCCCAGGTTCAAGTCCTGGTTCAGGAGCACAAAAAGCCGGAGCACATCGCTTCGGCTTTTTTGTTTTACCCAAAACCCGCTTTTGTAAGTTGCTGAATGTCAAACATGTAGAAAAATCGCCTCCCGAAATCCAGGAGAGTATATTTCTAACAAATTAGCAGTCAATTGGTTACAAAAGCAGTCCATTCAACTCTTTGTGGGGCGGCCCCATATAGTGGCCCGATATAGCAAAAAGGCCGGCCAAAATCTGGTCGGTCTCTTTTGATTTATTGTCCGATAGACTAGATAAGGCCCTGGTCTACCATTGCGCCGGCAACCTTGATGAAGCCTGCAAGGGTTGCGCCTTTAACGTAATCGATATAGCCGTCCGGCTGTGTGCCGTACTGCAGGCAGGCCTTGTGGATATCGTCCATGATAAGGTGGAGATTGTCATCCACTTTGGTTGCGTGCCATTTGCGGCGCATGCTGTTCTGGGTCATCTCAAGACCTGATGTTGCAACACCGCCGGCATTTGAAGCCTTGCCAGGAGAGTAAAGGATCTTGGCCTTCTGGAAAGCGTGGATGGCCTCCGGTGTAGAAGGCATGTTGGCGCCCTCTGCCACGCAATAGCAGCCGTTCTTCAGAAGCAGTGCTGCAGCCTCGCCGTCAAGCTCGTTCTGGGTAGCGCAAGGAAGGGCGATATCGCATTTTACCTCCCAAGGTTTCTTGCCCTCGAAATACTGTGCAGACGGATATTTGGTGATATACTCTTTGATACGGCCGCGACGTACATTCTTAAGATCCATCACATATGCAAGCTTGCCTGCATCGATGCCGTCCGGATCATATACATAACCGTTGGAATCTGAAAGGGTTACAACCTTGCCGCCCAGCTGGGTAGCCTTCTCGCAGGCATACTGCGCAACGTTGCCGGAACCCGAAATCACAACTGTCTGGCCCTGGAAGCTCTTGCCGCGTGTGCCAAGCATGCTCTGTGCGAAGTAGCAGAGGCCGTAACCTGTAGCCTCCGGACGCAGACGGCTGCCGCCCCATGCAAGGGCCTTGCCTGTAAGCGTTCCTGTGAACTCGTTGCTGAGACGGCGGTACTGGCCGAACAGATAACCTATCTCACGGCCGCCAACGCCTATATCACCTGCAGGGACATCGGTGTCCGGACCGATGTGACGGTGCAACTCTGTCATGAAACTCTGGCAGAAGCGCATAACTTCGTTGTCGCTCTTACCCTTCGGATCGAAATCCGAACCGCCTTTACCGCCGCCCATAGGAAGGGTGGTGAGGCTGTTTTTGAGAACCTGCTCGAAAGCAAGGAACTTGAGCACACCAAGGTTTACGCTTGGATGGAAACGCAGACCGCCTTTGTACGGGCCGATAGCGCTGTTCATCTGCACGCGGAAACCGCGGTTTACCTGAACCTGGCCTTTGTCATCTACCCAAGGAACGCGGAAGATGATGATTCTCTCCGGCTCGCACATTCTCTCAAGAATCTTGAGGTCCACAAGTTCCGGATGTTCCAAAACATAAGGGGCTACAGCCACCAGAACCTCGTGAACGGCCTGATGAAACTCTTTCTCGCCCGGGTTTTTTGCGATCAGATTCTCCATGAAGCTGTCAACAAAATTCTGAACATTCTGTTTCATAGTTGCATTTGATTTTTTAACGTGCAAAATTGCACAAATTTCACTAATTTTGCAACGGGTTTATTTGGAAATTTATGTACAAATCCGATGATTTTTCACGCCTGGAGATAGATTTGAGCGCTTGCAGGAACAACTATCGCTATTACAGGTCACTTATAAAGGAAAATACGAAACTTCTGGTGCTGGTGAAAGCCAACGCCTATGGTCATGGTGCGGCCAAGTTCGCCGCCCTTATGGAAGAGGAGGGAGCAGACTATCTGGCTGTTGCCTACCCCAACGAGGGAATGGAGCTTAGGAACGCCGGAGTGCACCTCCCGATACTTGTGCTAAGCGGGGGAACAGACCACTTCAATGAGATGATAGACTTCCGTCTGGAGCCGGGCATCCCCAACATGTACTCCCTTAAAAAACTTCTTGAAGTCCTTCGCAAACGCGGAGAGCACAACTACCCCATCCACATAAAGCTGGACACCGGCATGCACCGCCTGGGCTTCATGAGCAGCGAGATAGACGAGCTTGTCTCATTCCTGCCCTCTTGCCCGGAGGTGAAGGTGAAAAGCATCTATTCCCACCTGGCAACGGCCGATGACCCCACCCTGGACGAATTCACCCTGGCGCAGATAAAGATGTTCCAGGCCAACGCACCGCGCATTTCGCAGGCCCTTGGCTACAAGCCGATGTACCACATCCTGAATTCGGCCGGAATAGAGCGCTTCAGCGATTATCAGTTCGACATGGTGCGCCTGGGCATAGGCATATACGGCCTCAGCCCATTCTCCAGCGACAAACTTATGCCTGCGGCGTCCTTCAAATGCAAGATTCTGCAGATAAAGACCCTGAAGGAGGGCGACGGAGCCATAGGCTACAGCAGGAACGGCAAGATTGCAAAGGCCGGAACCGTTATCGCCACCATCCCAGTCGGGTATGCCGACGGCGTGGACAGGCGCCTTGGAAACGGCAACTTCAGCTTCATGCTTAACGGCCATGCGGTGCCAACCATAGGCAATATCTGCATGGACATGTGCATGCTGGACATCAGCGGCGTGGAGGCCGGTGTGGGCGACACCGTAACCATTTTCGGCACAAATCCATCGGCGGCAAGCATGGCTAAAGTGCTTGGAACAATCCCTTACGAAATTTTCACTTCGGTACCGCGCCGAATAGAGCGCATCGTGGTGCCGGTAAACGAATAGACAATGAACGATATTCCAGTTTTGCTGCTTACAGGATATCTGGGCAGCGGAAAGACCACACTCCTGAACAAAATACTCTCCAACAGGCGCGGCATACGTTTCGCCGTGATTGTGAACGACATAGGAGAGGTTAACATAGACGCGGACCTCATCCAGAAGGGCGGCGTTGTGGGCCGTGACGACGAAAGCCTGATGGCCCTGCAGAACGGCTGCATATGCTGCACCCTGAAAATGGACCTGGTGAAGCAGCTTAGCGACATCATGCAGATGCAGAGGTTCGACTACATTGTGATTGAGGCCAGCGGCATATGCGAACCGGAGCCTATCGCACAGACCATAGAAAACATGCCAAGGCTGGATTTCCGCCTGTGCCAGTGGGGCATCCCGCGTTTGGACAGCATTGTGACAGTGGTGGACGCCCTGCGCATGAAAGACGAATTCCAGTGCGCCGAAAGCCTGGTGGGACGCGTTCCCGCAGAGGAAGACATAGAAAACCTGGTGATCCAGCAGATAGAATTCTGCAACATAATACTCCTGAACAAGGCTTCCGAGGTTTCGGCCGATGAACTCGCGCGCATTCGCCGCATCATCAGCACCATACAGCCTACGGCCCGCATTATCGAGTGCGACTACTGCGATGTGGATTTCGATATGATTCTGAACACCGGACTCTTCGATTTCGACAAGGTTGCAACTTCGGCCACCTGGATCAAGAAGGTGGAAGGCGCTCTGGAGCCCGAGGACGAGGACGAGGAGCACCACCATCATGACCATGAAGAACATGAACATGAGCACGAGGAGCACGAACATGAGGAACACGAGCACCACCACCATGAACATGATCATGACCACGAGGAACACGAACATGAGCACGAGCATCACCATCATGACCATGAACACCACCAGCACCACCATCATCATGGCGAAGGCGAGGCCGAGGAATATGGCATAGGCACCTATGTATATTTCGCGCGCAAAGCCCTGGACATGAACAAATTCGACAATTTCGTGGCAAAGCACTGGCCGAAGAATGTCATCCGCTGCAAAGGCCTCTGCTATTTCAGCGACCAGAGGGACGTTTGCTACCTCTTTGAGCAGGCCGGCTCACAGATGACAGTGAAAGATGTGGGACAGTGGTTTGCCACCATGCCTGCCACCCAGCTTGCCCACCTGCTGGAGGAAGACGCAGTTCTGCGCCGCGATTGGGACCCCGTCTACGGAGACCGCATGCAGAAGCTGGTCTTCATAGGACAGAAACTGGACCGCCAGGCCATCAAGGAAGCTCTTGACTTCTGCCTGGAGTAAATAGAAGGGCCGGTCAGAAATGACCGGCCCGAATTATGATATGAACTATGGTATCATTTATTTTGCAGGATCGTATGATACAGAGTAGATACGAAGTGCACCTGTAACGTAGAGTTTCTGCTCTCCGGCAGCTACGGTAAATGTAGCAGTGGCAGGATCGCCGTTTGAAGGAACATTACAGTTTATTGAAACCTGCTCTGAAGCACCGTCTGTTTTAATTACGACGTTACGGTCTCCGCTAGGTGTGCTGCCTGTACCGGAAGCGGATACGGTAACTATACCGGCTGCCGGTGCTGTGAATGTGAACACACCGTTGCCGTCAGCTCTGCCGTCCTGGGTAACTTGGATGCTCTTGTTGGTCCAGCGGCTCTTGCTTGCAGAGTAGTTCAGACCGTCGATGGTGATATTCCATGTACCGGTGACATCCTTGCCAGCCTCGCCCATCTTAGCAAGCTCTGTCTGCCAGTCCTCGGAAGCGAATACCCAAGACTTGCTTACAGGTGCAGGACCAGGAGCGCCGCCAGGGACGAACTCGAATGCATAGATATTGATGCCGTTAACCGGATAGAGAACATCGTATGTACCTGCAGTGATATCTGCCTCAAGAACAGTGTATACATCCTTTGCAGCCTCCTCACCAGGGATAACAACACCTGAGATCTTATCCTTGGACTCATCGAAAGTATGAGAGAGAATCTCACCTGATGCACCTGTAACCGAGATTGTACGGGTAGCATCACTGTTGGAGCCTGTACGTGCATAAACTTTCAGCTTACCTGCAGCGCCATCCTCGATAGTGAGGGTGATTGCGTTGTTTGCAGATGATTTCGAACCGGTCTTCAGACGGGTAGTGAATTTAACCTGGCTCTCGGCATCACCGAAATAGCAGGTGTTGCTGTCAACAATCAGTTTCTTGCTCTTATCCTCGGATGCCCCCAGAGTTGCGGTCATGGTTATGCTGCCCTCAGAGATAGATGTTGGGTTCTGGCCCACATACTCGTCAAAGACAATCATACCTGCTGTACCGCCAGGGGTTGGTGCAGGTTTCTCCTTAACCTTGAAATCTGCAACGCCCTCTTTTGAAGATACGCGGAGAAGATCGCTGGCCTTAGGAACTGCAACAACGGCAACTGTATGCTCGCCAGCCTGCAGAGAGCCTGTCTTCACTGTGAAAGTAGTCTCTCTTACAGTTGTTGCGGCACCGCCGTCAACAGAAACCTGGTAAGAATCTGCAAGAGCCACATCTGCCCATCCTACTACAATCTCCTCACCCTGTGTTACTGTGGTTGCAGAGAGTTTAGGATTAGGTGTATCAAGAACTTTCTGGAGTACAGGAAGTTTCTCGTCATTCCACTGAAGTTCTGTTACCGCGATAGGACCTGTAGGGCACAGATAGATAAGCTCTTCCTCTGTCTCAACCGGAACTACAACCTGTCTGCGGTTCTCTGTAGGAGCCACGGCCGCAAGAGCCTGCTCGCCAGAGACGACAACAAGGCTTGAATGTGCACCCTCAACAGAGCTTGTGGTGATTACCAATGAACCGGTACCGTTAACCTTGATGCTCATGGCGCCTGATACAGGGTAGCCATCGGCATTGAATCCTGTAGGCTCTGTGAATATTACAGAGTTGTTCTCGAACAGTACAGGAAGGCCCTGGCCGATGTAGAAACGGATGCCGTCGCGTACCATATCAACGTCAGCCTTCTTGTAGAATGTCTTGCTGTCTGCGAAGTTCCATGTATGAACCGGAACTGTAACCTCCTGTGTAAGATCCTCAGGAACATAGACATAAGACTGGAACCAGCGTGGGTCGCCTACACCGGCTTTGCTAACCATTGCGTTGGTTACATTGAAGATGCCGCCCTCTGAATCATAGCAAGGATCCTCTGCAAGCTCCACGCCGCCGTTTGCAAGCACAACTTCCTTGCCCATGTCGGCACGTGCGCCTGTATCGTCAAGCTTGGCAGAAGTGAAGAACTGAGGGAGTGAGTTGTAAACGTAGTTTTTCTCGAATGTAGGGACAAGGCATGCGCCGTTGCTGCCCACCAGCCAGCATTTGTTGTTGACGAAGAGGTTGTTCTTCACAACGAAGCTCTGCACTGCTGTTGCTTTCACTGCAAGGATACCCTGAACGTTGCTGCCGCCGATTACAAGACCGCTGCCGTCATAGCAAAGGTTGGAGAATGTATTGTTCTCGATTGTAACCTTTGCAATCTGTGGGTTTGCGTCAACACGCAGGAAGGTACGTGTGCCCTCGTTGAATGTTGAATTCCTGATGATAAGCTCCGATGCTGCAGAAGCTGCATTACGGATATCGATGTTATCACCGCCGCTGCCCAGAATAGAGTTTACGCGCAGACCGTCGAAGAGGATGTGGCCCGAAACTGCACCACCGTTGTTATCGTAATACAAACCGCGCTGATAGCCCTCCACGTCAAGGTTTACGAACTCCACGAAAGAAAGGCTGGCTGCTTTGCTAACAGTGAAGACATGAGTCTGGATGCTCATTCCGCCTGTACCGTCGGCCTCTGCCGGAACTGCCGCACCAGAAAGGTGGAGATCCTCCACGCGGAGTGAAGCAAGATCCGCACCTGCGGTGAATCGGCCCGATACTGAAGGTTTAGCACCCTGTGCATTGGATTTACCATAGATGAACATCTCGCCTTTAACGGCAATCTCACCCATTACATAAGGAGTCTCGGAGTATGCAACTTCAATGATTGAAGCGCCGTCTTTCACAGCCTGTTTGAATGCTGCTGTATCTGCAACTACGGTTGCCTGTCCTGCTGCAGGACGTGTCCATGCAACAACAGAACCGCGGTTGGCGCTCTTGTAGTGAACTGTGAGGCTGTAGAAGGTTGAAGGTTTCAGGCCTGTAACCTTAACAGTTGTAGCCTGGGCGGAAACAGGAAACTCTGTCTCTTTGCCGTCGGCAGTCTTCACAAGGATGTGGTCTACGTCTGTGTCGCCTGCAGGGAATGTCCATGCCAGCTCTACGTAATCAGAGCCACGGTCCACAATGAAAGGATTCACAGATTCCTTGATTGCATATGTCTTGATAGCCTTAGGCTCGTTGTTATCGTCTGTGAACACAGCCCATTTTGAAGGCTCAAGAACATTATTGCCGTCTACACCCCTTACGCGGTAGTAGTATGTTTCATCGGCAACAAGTTTGCAAAGGTATGGAAGCTCCTCTGCATCAACAGTGAATTCTTTTACACGGTTCTGCATCTCGGGATCGGAAAAAAGCTCCAGCTCGAATGCAGTTGCGCCTTTTGTTTTTGTCCAGTTGAAAGACACCCAGTCGCCAAGGGAGGTGACGGAAGCATCCAACGAAGTTGGCATAAGCACACGGTTGAAATCCAGCTGGGTAATCTCCTTGGATGCGTTTACGCAGGAGCCCAGGGACAGAATCATTGCCGCTGCCAATGTTATGTATGAAAGTATTTTTTTCATATTCGGTTCTTTCTATCTATTAATAACCGTAATCGTTTTTCAGTGAACCCTGTGCGTTGGTGATAACTGTTGCAGGGATTGGCCACCACATGTGGTGATCCGGATCGAAGCCCTCTTTTACAAGAGAAGCAACGCGTTTGGTCATGGAGTCGTTATCCTTGAAGTACTCTTTGGATGCAAGCTCCCAACCATCAACGCCCACGAATGTGGTCTCGTCACAGATTTCGCCTTTCTCCATACCGTACATGGTGATGTTCTCACCGTCAAAGTTGTACCAGAGTGCAGGACCATGGCTGTCATAGGCACCCTCCAGACGGGCGAATTTCACGATTTCCTCTTTTGCGGCATTGATGCCTGAAGAAAGCTCACCCCAGCGGATAAGGTCCTGTTTGCGAAGCATCTCACCAACGAACTCAAGTGCGCGCTCATCCTTGATAGCCTGGAACATACCCTCTTTTGTTGTAAGGTTCAGGCCTTCCACAGCGTGCTCCAGATGACCTTTGAACGCACGGTTACGAACCTCAAGGAAATATTCCAGAGCCGCTTCAGGACCGTCAAGCTCGTTTGCAACCTCGGCTGCCATAAGAAGGATGTCGGAATAACGCATGTATACAGGCTTGATACCGTCATCGTTACCGCCTGTGTAAGGAACCTTCTTCATCCACTCGAAGCGGAATTTGCCGAAGTACCAGTTCATCTGGCCTGCAGGAACCTTGTGCAGCTGCTCGTCCCATTTCCAGTTAACGACGCTGACGTCACGACGCTGGTCGTATTTGCTGTATTTGTAGAACATGTGAGGAGTAGGACCTACGGCACCTGCGCGTGAAGCTGTGGTGTTACACCAAGGAGCTGCAAGACCTTCGTCCTTGCGAACTGCGAAAGTATAGTTCCAACGGCCGCGGGAATCGCTGAACGGAATAGAGAAGATAACCTCTTTGCCGCCCTCAAGATCCATGTTGTTGAAATCTTTCCAAAGCTGCTCGTAGTTGTCATACAGAGAGTTTGAACCGCTCTCGATGGCATCTGTAAGGTACTCAAGAATCTTAGGATAGAGAGCTGCCTTTGAAAGGTTTTCACGGTCTGAATAGCCGATCACGCCTGCATTGCCGGTACCTGTTGTACCAGGCTCCGGACGCAGTGAAGAACCTGAAGCCATAAGGGCCAGACGTGCATAAAGACCTTCTGCGAACACCTTGCCCACACGGTCTGTTCTCGTAGGGTATACGCCGTCAAGAAGTTCTATAGCCTCTTCCAGGTCTGAAAGCAGCTGCTCGTAAAGATCGTCACGGTCTGCCTTGTTGATGTACTGTGTATCTGTTGAAACCGGCTCGAAACGTGCAGGAACCTCGCCATAACCTTTGATAAGCTCTGTATAAAGGAATGCGCGTGCAACCAACGCCTCGCCAAGCAGAGGCTTCATTTCGTCCGATTTGCCATAGTGGCGGAGATATTTCACACAAACGTTGGCACGCTCCAGACCCTCCATGATTTTGGAGTAAGGACCATTGTCAAGGTTCATGTTGCTGTTGGTAGGGCTGCAGTCATACGCCGCCCAATCCAGGTTTTTGCCATCGAAGTTGGTACTGAGATAGCACTCGATATCGGTATTGAAGCCGTACCAAGGCAGATAGCGTCCACGGTGACAGTTGGTCTCGCCGAGACACTGGTAGATACCAAAGATATTGTACTCTGCAAGAGATGGGTTGGAGAACACCACGCTCTCGTCGAAAGCCGAAGGAGTTGGCTGGGTAAGGTCACAGGATGCAACACCCGCAGCCATAGCAACTAATCCTGCAGAGCAAAGAATTTTGTTGATTGTTTTCATGATTGCGTTCATTTAAGGATTAGAATGTGATGTTGAGACCGGCTACGAAACCGCGGCTCTTAGGGTATGCAGAGTAATCCACACCCGGAGTAAGAGGAGTGCTGCGGCGGGTATCAACCTCAGGATCATAGCCTGAATATTTGGTGAGGCAGAAGAGGTTAGAACCTGTTACGTAGATGCGAAGTTTCTGGCAATGGAACTTCTGGGTAACCTTCTCCGGAAGGGTGTAACCCAGGGTGAGTGTGCTAAGGCGCAGGAAGCTGCCGTCCTCAACAGCCCAGTCGCTGAAGATTGCGGTGCCCACTGCAGGGTTGCACATTGTTGCATCGGCATTCATTGCGGCAAGAACCTGAGGGTCGTTAACAAGCTCACCGGTCTCCCAGTTGATGTTTGTCCAACGGTTTTCAGGGCTCATGCTCTTAAGAAGGTTGCGTCGGCTGTACTTGCGTGAAGAAGAGAACTCAATCTTGTTAGCATTGTAGATCTGGTTGCCAATCACATAGTTAAAGTTGGCACTGAGGTCTACGCCGTAGAAGTTTGCATTCAGATAGAAACCGCCTGTAGCAAGTGGAATTGCGTTGCCGATAATGGTCTTGTCGTTTGCGTCAATCTTGCCGTCACCGTTCAAATCCTTGAATTTGGCAGCACCGGGACGCATATATGTAGCGCCCACGAGAGTTGTTGCATCCACAACACCTTCCTTGAGGGTCCATTTCTGTTTTGCAGGATCCCAGTTGAAATCGTCTACGCCGTACATTCCGTCAGCCTTATAGCCGTACATGTTGCCAAGAGACTGTCCAGGCTGCACAAGGTAGTCTGTACCAACCTCTGTGGAAGCCCACAAAGACTGGCTCTCAATCTGGCTAAGACCGCCCAGGCTCATAACGGTGTTCTTGTTGATGGAGATGTTACCACCCACTGTGATGCCGGCATTCTTGGTCTCCAGAAGTACGCCGCTGAGGGTGAGCTCTATACCTTTATTGTTGATGTTACCCATGTTGCGGTACTGGTAGTCGTAACCTGTACCCTGTGTAGGGAACATGATAAGAAGGTCTTTGGTGTCGTTGTAGTAAAGCTCGATGCTACCGTTCAGGCGTGTCTTGAAGAAGCTGAAGTCGACACCTACGTTGTGGCTCATTGTAGTCTCCCAAGTGAGGTGCTCGTTAGGCATGATTGTCTTGCCGTCCACCTTTGTTGTAGACCAATAGGTGTTGCCCTGCGAAATCCATGTGCTTGTATTTGCAGAGAACAGCATGGTGTTCACACCGCTAGGGATATTGTTGTTACCGGCAGTACCGAAGGTATAGCGGAGTTTCAGGCTGTTATCCATGAAACGCTCGTTGCTGATGGTCCAGCTTGCAGCTGCAGATGGGAAGAAGCCCCACTGGTTGCCCTTGCCGAATTTTGAAGAACCATCGGAACGTACTGTGGCGCTGATAGAGTAGCGGCTGTCATAGCTGTAGTTGAAACGGCCGAAGAAAGATACCAGCAGATCGTTAGGGTTGTAGTAGTTGTTTGATGTGATAGGAGTGCCTGAAGCCATGAAGTTCCATGCTTTCTCTGCATCAAAGAATGTAGGAAGACCCTCTACTGTTGTCTTGTATGTATTGCTCTTTGTGAAGATGGTCTCCTGACCAAGGAGCAGATCCAGCTGGTGTTTGCTGCTCTCGCCGAACACTTTCTCGAAGTTGTAGTTCAGAGTGTTGGTGTTGCGCAGCTTCTGACGGTTGAGGTCTGTGTACATTGTGGCAGGCTGGTTTTTGATTGTAGCGCTGTTGCCCACATAGTATGTTGTGAGACCGTAGAAGTTGTTGTCTGTCTGGCCATACTGGTCCAAACCGCCCTCCACGCGGAGGTTGAGGTTGTCGATGATCTTCCAGGTGATGCCTGCGTTGAATGTCCAGTTCTGACGAACGCGTTTCTTGTCGTTGTCCACGATAGACTGGAGAGGCGGAGCGTTGTCGCCGTAATCCTCCTCAAGGTCAGAGTCGGAAGCAACACCCTTCACAGGTATCGGAGTATACTGAACAGCATGTTTCAGACGTGCCGATGTACCTGAAGTTGAACCTGCATCATTGATAGAGTTTGAACCTGAACCGCGTACCGATGTATTGGAGTAGCGGAGGTTGAAATCAATTGTGAGGGCCTTGATTGGTTTGTACTGAGTCTTGAACGCAAGGTTGTGACGTGAGTAGTTTGAACCTGTCATGATGGCATTATCCTGCATGTAGTTGTAGGAAGCTGTCCATTTAACCTTGTCCGAACCGCCTGTCACACTGATGTTGTGGTTCATGTTCCAGCCCACGTTGCCGAAAATCTGCTGAACCCAGTCGTTTGTAGGCTGACCCTTGTACTGGTCGATATCGGCAAAAGAGCCGAACATAGGCTCGTATGTCTCTTTAACCTTATCCCTGATAGACTCGATCTCGTACTGTGTCCTTACGAAGTCGTATGCGTCCATAACCTGGATTGCCTCTTTGTTGGCAATGCTCTTGGCACCTGCATAACCGTTGTAGGAAACGCTGATCTTGCCATCCTGGCCGCTCTTGGTGGTAACCAGCACTACGCCGTTCGCACCACGGGAACCGTAGATTGCGGTACTGAAGGCATCTTTCAGGATATCGATGCTCTGGATATCGGCAGAAGGGATGTCGTTGATGCTCTCAACCGGGAAACCGTCCACGATGTAGAGAGGTGACGAATCCTGTGTGATGGAACCTGTACCGCGGACGCGGATCTTCACGTCTGCATCAGGGTCGCCCTCTGTTGTGGTAACCTGCACACCGGCCATCTTACCTGTGAGAGCCTCTGTTACGGAAGCCACAGGAGCCGCGGTAAGGGTCTTGTTGTCCACTGAAGATACGGAGCCCATGAGATCACGGCGTTTCACGGTTGCATAACCGATAACCACAGTTTCCTCAAGGAAGTTTGAATCTTCAACGAGGGTGATATTAATGACTGTACGGCCATTAATCTCAACTGTCTCTGTTTTCAAGCCGATGCATGAAAACTCCAGAGTTTTTCCTTCTCCGACGTTGATGGAATAATCGCCATCAAGGCCTGTAATCGTACCGATTGTGGTACCGGGAACCATAACGGCTGCACCTATGAGCGGCTCGCCTGTAGTTCCGTCAGTAACAACACCGGTAACAACCTGAGCATGAGCAATAACGGATATTGCCCCCCCCCAGACCGTCCGAAAAGTACCTTCCGGAAGCCTTTGAGAGTGTTGTAT
>JAKSKO010000054.1 GCA_024401715.1 Bacteroidales bacterium | reverse complement strand
ACCGCTCGCTGTGCTCGCTATCGACATGCTCGCGACGCGAAAAATCACCATCTGGCCTTCGCTCCCGGCGGGCTAAAGCCCTACTGCTCAGGCCGCAAGCATCAACATGCTTGCTGTAAACACCTTCGCGACCTACGCCATGGGCTCGCAATGTTTGCTTATGCAACGCCCCACCCAGATGCTCCGTCAACACATTCACATTATATTGTGATATTTTGTAGTTTTTATCCAAAGTTTCATTATCTTTGAGGTAAGAATACCAATATATTGTTAATTATGCGACAGTGTGAGATTTTTGTTAAGGGCGTATTTGCCGGCGTACTTACAGAGACGGACGGGCGAAAATTTGAATTCACATATGATGGCCGATATCTTGCGGACGATGCACTGCCTCCTGTCAGTTTGACTTTACCCAAGCGTAAAGAGCCTTATTACTCTGATTCGCTCTTTTCCTGCTTCTTCAACATTCTATCTGAGGGTGAAAACAGAAGATTCCAGTCTCAACTTCTCCACATTGACGAGAAAGACGACTTCGGCATACTTCTGGAAACAGCCCAATCGGATACAATCGGATGTCTAACTGTGAAACCTATACGATAATGCAGAATTTTTTCAAGAAAGAGAAAGTCTCCGATATCTTGCCATACGAGAGCCTGTCTTCCGAATCTGCAGTCACGGAAATACAGTCCGGGAATGGACGTATATCCATCTCCGGGGTTCAGACCAAACTTTCGCTTGTGGCTGACAACGGCATATTGAGATTTGTGCGTGACGGAGAACAGGGAAGATATATCCTGAAGCCGATTCCCAATGCGATGCATTTGCTGGAGAGGAATTTTCTACCTATTAATGAATACCTTTGCATGCAAATTGCCAGCAATGCATATGGCATAGAAACCGCAGAGTGTGGTTTGTGTCATTGGCAGGATGGTAATCCGGCTTATATCACCAAGCGTTTTGATGTAAACCCGGACGGAACCAAGCGTTCGATGGAGGATTTCGCATCACTAGCGGGGCTGACTACAGCCAATGGAGGCAGTGATTTCAAATACTGCAACCTCAGTTACGAAGACTGTGCAGGCATTATCATGAAACATGTTGCTGCCAGCGCAGTAGAAGTGCTCAAGTATTTTCGTCTTGTCGTTTATAATTTCCTGATTTGCAACGACGATGCACATTTAAAGAATTTCTCCCTTATTGAGCATGCCCCAGGTGACTATGTGCTGTCACCTGCATATGACCTGGTAAATACCTCTTTCCATCTTTACCAACCCCGCATATTCGCCCTGAATAAGGGCCTGTTCAAGGAAGGTATGGTCATGACGGATATTCATACCGTGGACAAGCAAGATTTTGAGGAATTCGGACGAAGGATAGGCCTGTCGGAGAAGATTGTAAATCGCGAGCTGTCGCGCTTCAGTATACCGAATCGGAAAGTTGAAGAGATGGTATGTGATATTATTACAGAAGAAAGTCTCCGAAAATCATTTCTTCTTTCTTTCCGTCACAGACAAAATATGATTTCCCACTAATCATCATGAATATCGGACAGCAAATAAAAGAGCGCCGAAAGGCCCTGAAGATAAGCCAACAGACTTTGGCCGATCTTTCCGGCGTGGGGATCAACACGATAGTCGCAATTGAACGCAATACCGGCAATCCCTCGCTGAAAACCCTCGAACAGATACTGTCAACACTGGGACTTAAACTCTGTTTGAAGATAAAATCTGAATAGTCAGAACGCGAAAAGGATTGCCGGCAATTAGGGGGCTAGCCTATCTCGGCACCGTTGGCAAGGGTTTCCTGCGGGGTGATGAAGCGCATCTTGCCGTCACCCTGACGGGCCATGAGAATCATACCTTTGCTCTCAATGCCCTTGATCTTGCGCGGAGCAAGGTTGGCAAGGATACAGATCTGCTTGCCCAGCATGTCTTCCGGAGAGTAGTACTCTGCAATGCCGGAAACTATGGTGCGGGTGTCTATGCCTGTATCGATGGTGAGTTTCAGAAGCTTGTCGGTCTTCGGAACGCGCTCGGCCTCAAGAACCGTGGCGGTGCGGATGTCCATCTTACCGAAGTCGTCGAAGCTGCACTCCTCTTTCTGCGGAGCAACAACCTTCGCAAGTTTGGCCTTCTCGGCAGCCTCACGTGCGGCGCGTATCTCCTCCAGGCGGGCCATCTGGGCATCAATTACGGCATCCTCTATCTTGGCGAAGAGAAGCTGTGCCTTCTCCAGCTGGTGGCCGGCAGGGATAAGGTCCTTGTCTCCCAGGCGATCCCAGCCAAGGCATACGCACTTGCCTTCTCCAGGGCAGGCTGCACCGCAGTTCTCTGCGCTGACGGTGTGCAGGGCGGCACTCTCGCCTTCCTTATATGTATTAACAGTAACCTGCTCTCCGGCGCGGTGATCCTTGCCTGCGCAGATGCATACGTTAAGCATAGCGCGGAGTTTCTCGGCCGCAAACGGAGTGAAAGGCTCGAAGGCGATAGCCAGATCGGCACATATCTGCAGGGCAACGTTAAGGATGCTGCCTGTGCGCTCCAGGTCTGTCTTGGCAACTGCCCAAGGCTCTGTATCGGTGAGGTATTTGTTGCCGACGCGGGCAATGTTCATTGCTGTTGCAAGGGCCTCGCGGAAACGGAAGGCCTCAAGGGATTTCTGCATTGACTCCTTCAGTGCAGGAATCTGTGCAAGGGCCTCGGCGTCAACAGCTTCGGCCTTGGTGTAGGCAGGAACAACGCCGTTGAAATATTTGTGGGTGAGCACCACGGCACGGTTCACGAAGTTGCCGAAGATTGCAACCAGCTCGCTGTTGTTGCGGGTCTGGAACTCTTTCCAGCTGAAGTCGTTATCCTTGGCCTCCGGTGCGTTTGCGCAAAGGACATAGCGCAGAACATCCTCCTGGCCAGGAAAATCGCGCAGATATTCGTGAGCCCACACAGCCCATCCACGGGAAGTGCTTATCTTGTCGCCTTCCAGGTTCAGGAACTCGTTGCTTGGTACATTGTCCGGCAGGATATAGCTACCATCGGCCTTGAGCATTGAAGGGAACACGATGCAATGGAACACGATATTGTCCTTGCCGATGAAATGGATAAGGCGTGTATCCTGGTCTTTCCACCACTTCTCCCAGCTGTTAGGGAGCAGCTCTTTGGTGTTGCTTATATAGCCGATAGGGGCATCGAACCACACATACAGCACCTTGCCCTCGGCACCCTCCACAGGAACGGGAACGCCCCATTTGAGGTCGCGGGTTACGGCACGCGGCTGAAGTCCGCCGTCCAGCCAGCTCTTGCACTGGCCATAGACATTGGTTCTCCACTCCTTGTGGTTCTCCAGTATCCATTCCCTAAGCCATGGCTCGTATTTCTCCAGAGGGAGGTACCAGTGGGCTGTCTTTTTCTTTATAGGTGTGGCACCGCTGAGCGCGCTCTGAGGGTTGATAAGCTCCTCCGGGCTTAGGGTGCTGCCGCATTTCTCGCACTGGTCTCCGTATGCGCCCTCGGCACCGCATTTAGGGCAGGTGCCTGTGATATAGCGGTCTGCCAGGAACTCATCGGCCTGAGGGTCGTAATACTGCTCGCTCTCCTTCACGATGAAATCGTTCTTGTCGTACAGGCGGCGGAAATATTCCGATGCATTCTTGGAGTGGACATCGGACGAAGTGCGCGAATATATGTCGAAATTGATGCCAAGTCCCGTGAAAGAGTCCTTGATTATCTTGTGGTAGCGGTCCACGATGTCCTGGGGAGTGCATCCCGCCTTCTTCGCCTTTATGGCGATTGGCACACCGTGCTCGTCACTGCCGCATACATAAAGCACATCCTCTCCGCGCATGCGCAGGAAGCGGACATAGATATCGGCAGGAACATATACGCCGGCCAGGTGTCCTATATGGACAGGGCCGTTGGCATAGGGCAACGCACAGGTTACCAGGGTTCTCTTGAAATTCTTCTCACTCATACTCTTCCAAGCTTGATGGTTAATTTATTTCTAAGTTTTGTTATTTCTGTTATCTGCATAAGCAGGCTTTCGGCCTGGTCCGGTTCCGCGCCGCGCAGGCTTGCGGAAAGACGGTTTATCTCGTAGTTCATCCTTGCAAGGTTGAACGTAAGCAGGGCCTTGGGCACAAAGATAGTAAGGATTGTGCTCTCATTGGTAAGGGCAGCCTCAAATTTTTTCACCGTAAGCTGATGTTTCTCCTCCAATATATCCTTTGCCACCGCACGTATCACCGGATTCTCGTCCGACAGAAGACGCACGGAAATCTGGTCCTGGGCAAGATGCTGGCCGTAAAGCTCCATGTATTTCTCGTAGGTCTGGTAGTAGCTCTCGTTCACGAATACCGCTCCGTCTTCATACAGACTTGCGTCTATGAACTCCGCCACGGTTGCTGTCTTGTCCGGGTCGTAGAACTCGGAGTCCTTGTCGAACTCCAGGGGTTTGCGGCCGTCCCTCAGCACGAAGGTGAGGAGCTCCCTCTCGCAAGGGGCCATCTCCCTGTTGCTTACCAGGCTGTCCTGCGGGGCCGATACCGCCTCGTACCACGGGCTTTCCTGCACCGCTGGCGCTTCCCAACCCTCGTTCCAATCCGCCTGACGGCTGTCTGCCGCGCCCGATGCTTCGGCCGCCGCCTGGGCCGCCCTCTCGCTTTCGCGGCGCTTGTCTTCCAGGGCCTTGGCGCGGGTGTGCTTTATTCGGTTCAGCAGCAGAGACTCCTCCACTCCCAGGCGCACGGATGCCATCTGCACATAGACACTGCGCTTCACGGGGTCCGGGATAAGGGAAATGGTGTCTGCAATATCGTTTATGAGGCCGGCCTTCTTTATGGGGTCTCCGGCAGCCTCCTCCAGCAGAAGGTCGGTCTTGAAGGCAATGAAATCCTGCTCGTGGGCCTTTATGAAATCCTCCACCTCCTGGCGGCTGTGCTTGCGGCTGAAGGAATCCGGGTCGTCCCCATCGGGAAGAAGTACCACCTTCACATTGAGGCCGCCTTCCAGCACAAGGCCTATTCCGCGCAGGGCCGCATGTATTCCGGCCGAATCTCCGTCATAGATTATGGTTACGTTGTCTGTGTAGCGCTTTATCAGGCGAACCTGCTCCACCGTGAGCGATGTGCCGGACGAAGCCGCAACATTGCATATGCCCAGCTGGTGCATCGATATCACATCCAGATAGCCCTCCACCAGGATGAACTTATCCTGCTTGTGCACCTCGTTCTTGGCCTGGTACATGCCGTACAGGGTGTGGCGCTTCAGATATATCTCCGTCTCGGGGCTGTTGATGTATTTGGCAATGCTCTTGTCGCTTTTCAGCGTGCGGCAGCCGAAGGCTATCACGCGTCCCGCGATATTATGTATAGGGAAGGCAACACGGTCATAGAACCTGTCCATAACCCTGCCGTCATCCGTGCGGAAGCACAGGCCGCTGTCCACCAGATATTCCTCCTTGAAGCCCGCCGCGCGTGCAGCTGTCTGCAGGGCGTTGCGGCTGTTTGGGGCCCATCCCAGGCCGAACTTCGCTATGGTCTCGTCTTCCAGGCCGCGGGACTTGAAATAGGCATAGCCTATGCGTCCCTCCGGGGTCTGAAGCTGGTCGCGGAAGAACTTTTCGGCAAACTCGCTCACCAGCAGCAGGGATTCGCTGTGCTGGCGCTGGGCTATCTCTTCGGCCGTTTCCTCCTTCTCCACCACCTCTATGTGGTATTTTTTGGCAAGGTATTTCAGGGCCTCGCTGTAGCTTAGGTTCTCGTGCTCCATCACAAAACCCACGGCCGTGCCGCTTTTTCCGCAGCCGAAGCATTTGTATATGCCCTTGGCCGGCGACACATAGAAGGAAGGGGTTTTCTCGTTATGGAAAGGACAGCATGCAATGAGGTTGGCTCCGCGGCGCTTCAGCGTCACGAAGTCTCCCACAACCTCCTCTATCTTGGAGGCGTCAAGTATTTCCTCTACTGTCCTGCGTGGTATCATTCCTATTCTGTTAGCTTAGGCCCACAATCTCTCCGTCCACAATATCTATCACCTGGGCCTTAGGCACCTTAGGCAGGCCCGGCATTCGTATGATGCTGCCCGCGATGGCAACAATCATCTCCGAACCGGTGTTTATGACGATGTCCTTGATCTCGAACGGAAAGTCCACAGGGGCGCCGTAAGCCTTAGGATCCTGGCTGAAAGAATACTGTGTCTTGGCAATGCAAACAGGGAAATCCTGCAGGCCAAGACGTGTGGCCTCCTCCAGCTTCTCCACGGCCTTGCGGGCGAAAATGACCTCCTTTGCCCCGTATATCTTCTTTGCCACCGCCTCTATCTTGTCTTTCAGGGCCATCTTGTCCGGGTAGACGAATTCCAACGGCTTTGAAGGGTTTTTCTCTATGGTCTCAACAACTTTGTTTGCAAGTTCCATGGCGCCCTCTCCGCCCTGTGCCCAGGCATTGTTCAGACAGAACTCCACGCCCATCTTTGCGCAGTGTTCCTTCACAAGGGCAATCTCCTCTTCCGTGTCGGAAGAGAATTTGTTGAAGCATACGAACACGGTCTGGCCGAAGCTCTGCAGGTTGCGTATGTGGCGGTCCAGGTTTGCGAAGCCTCGCACGACACCCTCCGGGTTAGGAAGTTTGATGTCCGACTCCGGAACGCCGCCGTGCATCTTCAGGCCGTTCAGCGTTGCAACCAGCACGGTGAGCGAAGGCTGTATTCCGGCCTTGCGACATTTGATGTCCAGGAATTTCTCCGCTCCGAGGTCTGCGCCGAAGCCTGCCTCCGTAACCACGTAATCGGCAAGGCTCATGGCTGTCTTTGTTGCTATGATACTGTTGCAGCCGTGGGCGATGTTGGCGAAAGGTCCGCCGTGCACAATGGCCGCACCACCCTCTACCGTCTGCACAAGGTTAGGCTTGATGGCATCCAGAAGCAGCACTGTGATTGCGCCGCCAACGCCAAGGTCCTTCACGGTGAAAGGCTTGTCATCCATGGTGTAGCCAAGTAGTATGTTCTCTATGCGGCGGCGGAGGTCATCGATATCCTTGCTGAGGCAGAGTATCGCCATAATCTCCGATGCCGGGGTGATATCGAAACCGCTAATGAATTTCTTGCCGTTAGTGCTTGGGCCAAGGCCGGTGACAATCTGGCGCAGGTTCCTGTCGTTCACATCCAGGCACCTCTTCCAGAGAACCTCCTTAAGCTGGAAGCCCTCTTTCGCATGCTGGTACAGATAGTTGTCCAGCAGGGCCGATATTGTGTTGTGGGCCGATGTAATGGCGTGGAAGTCACCTGTGAAATGAAGGTTGATCTTCTCCATAGGCAGCACCTGGGCATATCCGCCGCCCGCAGCGCCGCCCTTCATGCCGAATACCGGGCCCAGCGAAGGCTCCCTGAGAGCAACGATGCATTTCTTGCCAATCTTGCGCATGCCCTCCGCAAGGCCTATTGAAACCGTGGTCTTGCCTATGCCGGCTTTGGTGGCGGTGATGGCGGTAACCAGAATCAGCTTGGCATTCTTCGCCTTGTCCTCATCAATGAAGGATGTTGGGATTTTAGCCATATAATGGCCATACTGTTCAAGCTCGTCGCTGCCTATTCCTATCTCTTCCGCTACCTCTGTAATTCTGCGCAATTTCGCTTCGCGTGCAATCTCGATGTCTGTTTTCATGTATTGATTCAGGGGTTTTTATTATCCGATAATAAATCATACAAAAATAATGAAAAAAAGATAGCGGAGCAAACGCCCCGCCATCTTTTATTCCGTGTTGGGAATATTACTCCTCAGCAACAGGTTTCTTGCCAACCTTTACAATCTCAACGTCGAAGATGAGAGTGCTGTTAGGTTTGATTGTGCCGCCCATTGCGCGCTCGCCGTAAGCAAGCTCTGCAGGGATGTAAAGTTTGATCTTACCACCCTCGCCAACAAGCTGCATACCCTCTGTCCAGCCTTTGATTACGCGGTCCAGGGTGAAACGTGCAGGCTCGCCTTCTGCGTCGTTGCCGTCAAATTTGGTGCCGTCGATAAGGGTACCTGTATAGTATACCCAAACTGTATCGGTGGCTGCTGCCTTAACCTCGTTACCAGCCTCAAGGATCTCATAGTGAAGACCGCTCTCTGTCTTCTGGATGCCGCCTTTCTTGTAAAGGTCTGCAAGGAAAGCCTCACCCTCTGCCTTGTTAACGGCAGCTGCATAGTTGCTGCGTTTTGTGATGTAAGCGCCGAGAACCTCGTTCATAAGGTCCGGATTGATCTTGAACTGTGCGTTGAACTCCTCGGAACCAGGGTTGCCTGTTGCGTTAAGGAATGCCTCCATACCTTTCTTGAGCTCTGACATATTGATCTCGCTGAGGTTCTCTGCAAAGTTGTTGGCTTTGAAGAAGTAACCGAAGTTCACACCGATAAGGTAGCTTACAGAGTCTACCTCTGCTTTTGTAGGAACCGGTGCATCAACTTTTGGAGCTGATGTACAGGAAGCCATCATTGCTGTTGCTACAGCTGCGATTGCAAAAATTTTTAGAGTTTTCATTTTATCTTTTTTTAAAGTTTTTCCATAAAACGTGCAAAGATAAGATTTTTTGACTAACTTTATATACAAAAGTTTGTTAAAATGGCCATTACATCAGCTGACATCCACGCCAAAATGAAGGAATTCTTCGGATTTGATTCCTTCAAGGGAGAGCAGGAGGAAATAATCGCTCACCTGTGCAACGGCGGCAATGCCTTTGTCCTCATGCCTACGGGCGGAGGCAAATCCCTGTGCTATCAACTGCCTGCCCTGCTTATGGAGGGCACTGCCATTGTAATTTCTCCGCTTATCGCCCTGATGAAAAACCAGGTGGACGCGATAAGGGGCTTTGTGAGCGGCAACGAAGGCGTGGCTCATTTCCTGAACTCGTCCCTAAGCCGCCAGCAACTGGACGATGTGCGGGCCGATATCCTGTCCGGCGTAACCAAGATGCTGTATGTGGCGCCGGAATCGCTTACAAAATGGGAAAATATAGCTCTTCTGAAAGAGATAAAGGTGTCCTTCTATGCCATTGACGAGGCCCATTGCATCTCCGAATGGGGCCATGACTTCCGTCCGGAATACAGGAGGATACGCAAACTTGTGGACGAGATTGGTCAGGCGCCCCTTATCGCGCTTACGGCAACAGCCACGCCGAAGGTTCAGTCCGATATCCAGAAAAACCTGGGCATGATGGATGCAAAGGTGTTCAAATCTTCTTTCAACCGTCCTAATCTCTATTACGAAATACGGGAGAAGACAGATCCTAAGCGCGATATCATAAAATTCATCCGCTCCCACCCTCACCAGTCGGGCATAATCTACTGCCTAAGTCGCAAGAAGGTGGAGGAGATGGCCCAGCTTCTGTGCGTGAACGGCATAAAGGCTCTCCCATACCACGCCGGCCTTGATGCAAAGGTGAGGGCAGAGAACCAGGACGCCTTCCTGATGGAGGACATCCAGGTGATTGTAGCCACCATAGCCTTCGGCATGGGCATAGACAAGGGGGACGTGCGTTTCGTTATCCATTACGACATTCCGAAGTCCCTGGAGGGATACTATCAGGAGACAGGCCGCGCCGGCCGTGACGGCGAGGAGGGTTACTGCATCACCTTCTACAGCTACAAGGACATCCAGAAACTGGAGAAGTTCATGCAGGGCAAGCCTCTAAGCGAACAGGAGATAGGCCGCCAGCTGCTTCAGGAGACCGCCGCCTATGCGGAATCTTCGCAGTGCAGACGCAAGCTGCTGCTGAACTACTTCGGAGAGAAATACAGCATGGACAACTGCGGAAACTGCGACAACTGCCTGCATCCGAAGGTGCGCTATGAGGGACAGGAAGACATGAAACTGGTTCTGGAGCTTATCACTTCCCTGCCGGAGCATTTCAAGACAGAGCACCTTGCCGGCATACTTGCCGGGCAGACAAGCGCCATAATAAAATCCTATCAGCACGACGCTCTGGAACTTTTCGGCGCCGGAGACGCCCACAATGCGAAGTTCTGGACAGGAGTTATCCGCCAAGGCATTCTGATGGGTTTCATAAACAAGGAGATAGAAAGCTACGGTCTCATCTCTGCAACGCAGCAGGGACTGGAGTTCATGGAGAATCCATACACCCTCATGCTTAGCATAGAGCAGGATTTTGCCGCATCGGACGATGACGATGATGACGACAGCGCAACATCGGCACGCCAGGGCGGAGGCGGCGGAGATCTCATACTGCTTTCAATGCTGCGGGACCTGCGCAAAGATATGGCCCACAAGCTGAAGCTGCAGCCTTGGGTGATTTTCAGCGATCCTTCCCTGGAGGATATGAGCATAATGTATCCGGTTACCCTGGAAGAGCTGAAGAAGTGCCAGGGCGTGGGAGAGGGCAAGGCACAGAAATTCGGCACGGATTTCGTACGGCTCATAGGCAAATATGTGCTGGAAAACGAGATAGAACGCCCGGACGATTTTGTGCTGAAGTCCACCCCGGCGAAGTCGCCTAACAAGGTGTACATCATACAGAACGTGGACAAGAACATAGCGCTGGAGGATATAGCCCGCAACCTGGGCATGGAAATGGACCAGTTCCTTTCAGAGCTGGAGTCCATAGTGTACAGCGGAACGGTTCTTAATCTGGATTATTATACCGAAGAATATCTGGACCCGGATGTCGTAGACGAGATTTATGATTATTTCGAAAATGACGCCGAGACGGATTCCCTGCAGGAAGCGCGCCAGAAACTTGGAGAAGACACCTATTCAGACCTGGAGTTGAGGGTTGTGCGCCTGAAGTACCTCTGTGACAAGGGGGCATGATTTTGAAGAAGACATGATCAAGATTACAAAAAATAAAGATCTGGGCAAGCTGAACACCTTTGGAATGAAAGTGAAATCGGCTTGCTATCTTACTTATACAGAACCCGATGACCTTTGCAAGATAGATTGGGAGAGCCTTCCGCAGCCTTTGTTTCCCATGGGCAGCGGCAGCAACCTTCTTTTTACTAAAGATTTCCCGGGAACCATACTGCATTCCGAATACAGGAAGATAAGCATCCTGGAAGAGCAGAGCCGGGGCGACGTAGTTTACGTGGAAGCCGGCGCCGGTGTGGAATTCGACGATTTCTGCCAGTGGGCGGCATCCAAGGGCTATTGGGGCATAGAGAACCTGTCCGGAATTCCGGGCACGGTGGGCGCCAGCGCGGTGCAGAATGTGGGCGCCTACGGGGTTGAAGCCGGCGATGTGATTTCGCAGGTGAACTGCTACGAGCTTGCATCGGGCAATTTCGTGTGCATCGATGCCAAAGACTGCGCCTTCGCATACAGGGACAGCTTTTTCAAGCATCACCGCGGGAAATACATTGTCACAAGCGTCGTTTTCCGCCTAAGCACACTGTTCTCTCCCCAGTTGGATTACGGGCACCTACAGGAGGCCGTGGAACGCAACATGGAGTTCGTGAAGGCTCAAAGCAACCCTTATCTCCCTTGCATTGAACCTTTCTATGGCATGCCGCAGATGCAGCTCACACCCATGCTGGTGCGCGATACCGTCCGCATAATCAGGGACGAAAAACTGCCGCCGGTGGGAAAGGTTGGCAGCGCGGGAAGCTTTTTCAAGAATCCGGTTGTATCGGCCGAAACATATAATAAGGTATTTTCCACCGTCTGCGCCGAAAAGGGAGCCGACGCAAAGGTTCCCCATTACGAGCTTGAGGGCGGGCTGGTGAAGATTCCGGCAGCCTTCCTTATTGAATACTGCGGCTTCAAGGGCGCAAGCAGAGGCGGAGCGGCCGTATGGGAAAAACAGCCGCTGGTGCTTGTGAATGCCAGCGGGAAGGCCACGGCCGATGATATCCTTGGGCTTGAGAAGGAAATCACAAACACGATAAAACAGAAATTCGGGATAGAGCTAAGCCCGGAGGTAGATCATATTTAAACTTATCATTTACTATGAAAAGAGCAATTCTTTCCATTTTTGCATTTTGCATCCTTTGTGTGTCTGTGTTCGGGCAGGCACCCAAATACATCTTTTATTTCATTGGTGACGGAATGGGCATAAACCATGTGTACGGCACCCAGCTTTTCAACGCAGTTGCAGAAGGCCGTAACGAACCGGCCCAGCTTACTTTCACCAGTTTCCCCTACCACAGCTTTGTCAGCACCTGGAACAAAACGACACTTGTTACCGATTCCGCCGCTGCAGGTACCGCCCTCGCAACGGGTGAGAAGACCTATAACGGCTCCATCGGCATGGATATGGACCACAAGCCTCTCAAGAGTATCGCGGTGCTTGCAAAAGAGGCCGGCTACGGTGCGGGCGTGGTCACAACGGTAGGCGTAAATCATGCGACTCCTGCGGCATTCTATGGAAATGCCGACAACAGGAACAGCTATAACCTTATATTCGACCAGCTGCTTGAAGGCAGGGTGCATTTTGCCGCCGGCGGTGACATCCTTGTCACAAGCAAGTCCGGTGTAAAACCGGAGCAGCAGTTGGAGAAGGCACGCCAGGCAGGCTGGACCGTGTATCTTGGCGATGAGTGCAGGAACCAGACAGGTGCGGCGGAAAAGACCCTGTGCATAGGGGCGGCACAACTTGGCCGACACGAGCTTCCGTACGCCATGGAGAACACTGGTGTAACCCTGGCCGACCTCACCCGTACGGCAATAAACAATCTTTCCACCTATCACAAGAAAGGCTTTTTCCTTATGGTGGAAGGCGGCACAATAGATCATGCCGCTCACTCGGATGATGCCGCAAGCATTTTCCACGAGATTAATGATATGGACAGGGCCATCGATGTTGCCATGGAGTTCTACCGCAAACATCCGAAAGAGACCCTTATCCTTGTGACTGCCGACCATGAAACCGGCGGTATGGGTCTGGGTGCGGGCAAGTACGAACTTCATTTGGAAAGGCTTTTGGGACAGACCGTAACCAAGGGCACCCTGGACAGGGATATCCAGAAACTCCAGAAAAGAGGCAACGCCAAATGGGAGGAGGTAAAAGAGATGATAAGCCAGGCTACCGGCCTGTGGACAAGGGTGGATGTGGATTCCAAAACCGAGGCCGCACTTAAGGAGACCTTTCAGGCCACTTTCTATGGTGACGACAGCGCCAAGGATCAGAACATGTACTATACCCACGAGATGCTAAGCAAACAGGTGATCGACTATCTGGACCTCTCTGCGGGCATCTTCTTTGGACACACATCGCACACCGGCGCCCAGGTTCCCGTCTTCGCCATAGGCGCAGGAGCCGATAAGATTGCCCAGTGCCGGGACAACACGGACATCCCCAACACCATAATGAAACTGATGAAATGCAAGTAGAAAAATATTTTTTGTACATGCGCAGCTCCGCACAGCAGCGATTTTGACACACTTCTAATGTAAAATTAAGTTATAAAGTTTGATGAACATCTGCCAATGCATGTTCATGTGAAAAATAAAGCCTGCCGATCTGAAAAAAGCTGTGGACGCTGTCAAACAGTATAAGGAAGAGTTCACTAAGGCATGGGTTGAATATTTTGATGAAGACTAGT
>JAKSKO010000053.1 GCA_024401715.1 Bacteroidales bacterium | reverse complement strand
ATAGGAATTAACGCTTCTCGATTTTATTTTGTTTTCGGTACTTTTGCTTGTACAATTTGTCTTTCAATATTTTCAAAGAACTCCGCTCTCGTCGAACGGGATTGCAAAGATACTACTCTTTTTTAAAACACCAAAACTTTTTCGAAAAAATTTCATATTTTTACATCAATTATGAAAAAAGAGTTAAAAATTTCACTCTGGGAGCTGTTTTGGGTGATGACAAAGATAGGAGCATTCACCATCGGAGGCGGGTATGCCATGCTGCTGGTAATCCAGAAAGAGGTCACCTCCCGCAACTGGATTGGCGAAGACGAGTTCCCGGATCTCATAGCATTGAGCCAGGCGGCACCGGGATTGCTGGCCGTGAACATATCCATTTTCACCGGATACAGAATAAGGGGATTCTGGGGAGCGCTTGTTGCCACCCTGGGCGCATGCATGGCCCCATTCCTTATTATATTAAGTATAGCGCTGTTCTTCAGCGAATATGCAAACAACCCCCATGTACAAAGGGTATTTGCGGGAATGCGTCCGGCAGTAGTTGCCCTCATTGCCGTTCCAATGATAAATATGGCAAGGAAGGGTTGCAAACAATGGTGGCAGTGGGTAATCATGGGAGCATCAATGTTTCTTGTGGCCATAATGGGAATATCGCCGGTTTATGTCCTGGTATGCACCATAGCAACAGCATCGGCAACGGTACTGATTCTGAAACTCAAGAGGGAGGGGAAATTATGATGATATTCTTGGAACTCTTCTACAATTTTTTCATAATAGGTCTGTTCACGATAGGAGGCGGTTATGCAATGCTGCCGCTCATACAGGAGAAGGTTGTGGCGGATCACGGCTGGATTTCAGAACAGATGTTCACCGATATCATAGCCATAAGCCAGATGACACCGGGCCCGATAGGCATAAACTCGGCCACATACATAGGATACAGCGTGGTTCGGGAAGCGGGCTTCAACCACTTTTTGTGCATCTGCGGATCATTCACAACCACATTCGCGGTGGTTCTGCCTTCCTTTCTGATTGTGCTCTGGTTGTGCAGGATATACTCCAGATTCAACCACTCACGCTCCTGGACGGGGCTTATGGCTGCGCTCAGGCCTTCTGTGGTGGGTCTTATCGGCGCAGCAGCCATTATAATGATAGGACCGGAAAATTTCCCGGATTGGAAAAGTTGGATTATATTTGTCCTGGCCTTTGCCGCAGCAATGTCCGGAAAGATACATCCGATACTTATTCTTGTGACCGCCGGCATAACGGGTTATATAATATATTAGAATGAACTGGTTTACAGAACTTTTCACCCAGGGAAGTGTTGCCCAGACAGTACTTCTGCTGTGCCTGATGTCAATAATAGGCCTTATTCTGGGCCACATGAAAATTTTCGGAAAAATACAGCTGGGCGGCAGCATGGTGTTTTTCATTTCCATCGTTTTCGGCCATTTCGCCCACAAGATGGGGGTGGAAGTGAACCAGTCCATGATGGATATCGCCAAGAACTTCGGCCTGATATTATTTGTATACACCCTTGGCTTGCAGGTGGGCCCGGGCTTTGCCTCCTCCCTGCGCAAGGGTGGTTTGAAACTGGTCCTGAGCTGTCTTGCTACGATAGCAATAGGCACAGGCCTCACGATACTTGTGGCTGTTTTCACCGATACGGGAGGTGCGCAGGCCGTGGGTTTGCTCTCAGGTGCCGTAACCAACACCCCGGGACTGATAGCGGCACAGCAGACGGTTCTGGACATTAACCCTTCGGCATCGGCCACTGCCCTTAGCGTGGGTTCGGCCTACGCCGTGGCATACCCGATGAGCGTCATGGGCGTGATCTTCACCGTGATAATGATGATGCTGATGTTCCCGGACAGCGCCAAAAAAAGCCTGGGACGTGCCGATGACAAGCACACCGCAGTTACAGAGGTTTCGGTAAGCAATGCAGCGATGGCGGGAAAAACAGTGCGCGAGGCTGTGAAGGCCAGCGGCAAGAATTTCGTCATCTCCCGTCTGTGGCGCAACGGAGTGGTGCAGATTCCCGTCAGCGACACGGTAATCAAGGAAGGCGACCATCTGCTTATAATCTGTCCGAAAGAAGACATGCACAGCTTCGACGCGATTTTCGGTCATGAGGAATACGACAAAGACTGGAACAGGCCGGACATAGATTGGGACAGCATAGACAAGACGCTTATAAGCAGCTATCTATATGTAACACAGGATGATATAGTGGGCAAGAGCATAGAGAGCCTGAAGCTGCGCAACCGCTATGGTGTGAATATCACCCGCATACGCAGGGCCGGAATAAGCCTTGTGCCTGGTGCCGCCACACATTTACAGTTTGGAGACCGCCTCACCGTGGTGGGAGAGAAAGACAGGATAAAACAGCTGGGCAAGGTGATAGGCAATGAGGAGGTGAAACTTAGCGAACCGCACCTCATACCGCTTCTTCTTGGAATTTTCCTTGGCGTTCTGCTTGGAAGCATACCCGTACTTGTTCCCGGCGTAAACACCCCTATAAAACTTGGTATAGCCGGAGGCCCGATAATTGTGGGCATACTCATGGGTATATACGGGCCGAAGCTGAACATCATCACCTACACCTCACCGGCAGCCAACCAGCTGATACGCCAGTTCGGCATAACATTCTTCTTCGCCTGCCTGGGATACGGCGTAGGCGGGAACTTTGTGGAAACGGTGTTCTGTCTTCAGGGCCTGAAGTGGGCTGCAATGGCACTGGCGATAGCCGTTGTACCTATTTTTATCATGGGCATCTTCAACGAGAAAGTTCTGAAAATGGATTTCGCCCAGAACATGGGCCTGCTTACAGGTGTAATGACCAACCCGAATGCCCTGGCCTATGCCAACGAACAGCTTGGCAACGAAAACGCGGCCGAAGCATACGCAACTGTATACCCTATCACCACCTTCGTACGAATATTCATCGCACAGATTCTCACTCTGGCTTTGATGGGCTGATCTTTTTCAGAAAGGAGGAAGGAATATAGGCGGTTGCAAGCATGCACACGCCCTCCAGTTCCACAACAACGCGTGTCTGCCCCTTTATGCGGGCAACCCTGCCTTCCACACCGGCAAATTCGCCGGATACAACCCTAACCCAGTCTCCGGATTTGAAGCGGCAGGCTCCCTTTCTGAACGCAAGGACATGCTCGTTGCGGGTGGCTGTGATCTTCTGGAAGTTCTCCATCTGCCTGTCATCCACGGTGAGGTAGGGATTACGGCCGTCGGCATTGATTTCGAAATGGTTATAGTATGGGCTGAAGTAGGCCAGCGGCTCATGACACAGATCCCAGAATGAGCGAAGGTCCGTCCTTACGAACAGCATGGACGGCAGCAGGGGCTTTTCCACAACCTTCTTTACTCCCGCGGCGTCCTTCTCTATGGTGAACCTGGAAGGGAAATAAACATTGAAACCGCGGGCAGCAAGCTCGCCGGCAAGTTTCTTTCCCTGGGCGAAAAGCACCCTTACCACATACCAGTTTTCCATATCTCAAGCTAAAAAGCACACTAAATTAGTGATTTTTCCTTTCAATCCAACGCCAAAGCAGCCACATAAGCACCGCCCACACAAAAAACAGCACCCAGGCCAAAATCTTATGAGCCGATGTACCGTCACCCGGCATGTATTTATCGAATTCCGGTATATCGGCATAATAATACGCACCGGCACCGAAATCCAGTTCCGGCACAAGACCCAGGCCGTTTACCATTATATACAGGGCCAAAACGACAACTGCAGTGAAGACCACTGCAGTTACAAGTTTATAATTGGGTTTGCGCATCCTATAATGGAATCTGGGAGCTTCTTACCCGAGGGATGGGATTGGGAAAATCACTCCGCTGAGGAGCAGCCATACGGCAAACATCGTTAGAACTATGTTGAAAGCCTGGCCTACGATATAGAGCCACAGGGTTTTTCCTCCCTGCATCTGGCCCCAGATAGTCTTGAAATTGGTCTCCAGGCCTATACAAAGGAAAGCTATCACGAAAGCCCAGTTCTTATACTGATCCAGAACCTTGTTGATTGCGTTAACCTGATCGCTGCCGAAAAGAGGCAGAATAACGAACGAAGCCACAAGCGAAGCCACAAAGAAACCGATGATGAACTTAGGGAAGCGGACCCAGATTTCCGATGCTCCAACCTTTGCTGCGCCATTGGCACCCTTGTCTACATAAAGGGCGAAGAAAAGGGCCACAAAGAAAGCAATAAAACCTATGAGGATATTCTGGATACTTTTCACAAGCACAGCGGCTGTCTGCGCCTCGCCGCCAAGGGCTGTTCCGGCAACAACCACAGCTCCGGTGCTGTCAACAGTACCGCCGATAAGGGCACCACCCATAAGCGGGCTCATCTGCAGGGCGCGGATTATCATAGGCTCGAACACCATCATGAGGATGGTGAAGATGATGGAAATACTGATAACCATTCCAAGATCCTCTTTCTTGCATTTTGCAGCAGCGCCGGTTGCAATTGCTGCAGATGTACCGCAAACCGATGTTGCAGCAGCCATGGTTATGACCATAGGCTTGTTGGATATCTTCAGAACCCTGGTTCCGAACCACCACATGAACAGAATCACAACCGGGGTTACAATCCACGCAATGCCAAGGCCGTAAAGGCCGAACTTGGCGATATTGCTGAAAAGAACGCTGAAGCCCATTATCACCAGACCGGTCTTGATATAGAATTCGGTTTTGATAGCAGGTCTCATCCACTGTGGGGTTCCAACGGTATTGGAGATGACAAGGCCCACAAGAAGTGCCCAGAAGGCCCATTCCAGATATCGGTTCAAGGTGAATTCGGCACTTATCATGCGTATGAACACCGCAATGGCGAAAAGGGCCAGGAAAGCGGGAAGGAATTTTTTCGCGCTTTCTCCACGGAGCACGGTGCCAATGGTGAAAAGTGCACCGAGAGTTACCACAGCCATAAGGAGCTTGTTCCAGAACTTGATATTTGCGAACTGTTCAAAAAGTTCGTTGAAATTGCTCCAGGTACTGAATTTCAGAGCAGAAAAGTCAAAAAAGCCGGTTAGCACGGCAAAGCAGGCGATTGCAATGACAACAAAACCCAGCCACACGGCCATCCAGTCTTCCGACACCAGTTTGTTTTTCAAATCCTTACTCATATCACTCAATTTTAATAGGATACAAAATTACTCTTTTTCCGTGAAAAAACCTAACTTTGCAACTCACATAAGATTACAGAGAAAATGAGCGGTATAAGCGAACAGAACAAAGAGTTCCTGCGTGGTGCAAGAAAAATATATTTTGTGGCGATGAAAGAAGAGCTTGATGCAGAGTGCACAAACTCGGAGGTTGTATATACAGGAGTTGGCAAAGGACGCGCCACACGCGGCATCGTAAACTGGATAAAGGAACACTGGTCAGAGGTGGAGGAATGGGAGAAGATGCGCGAGAACGGCCAGACAGCCCAGACACCGGTTTTCATTTCAATAGGCACTGCAGGTTCCGGCAAACACCAGCGCAGCGATATTCTGCTTCTGGACCGCTTCATGAACAACGGCGACAGCTTCATACGCGAGGTTGTTGACTTCCACACCCTTCCGGATCCTACCGGATATATCTGCGCCTCATCGGATTTCTTCATATCGGAGCACAACTTCGACGCAAACCACGTTGCAAACATGAGACAGGAATTCGACTGCCTGGACATGGAAAGTTTTGCGCTTGCGAACATCTGTGCAATCTTCAACTTCCGCTTTTGCGCCATCAAATGCATAAGCGACGGAGCCAATGACACGGTGGAGTCCTTCGACCAGATGCTCCCCCGCTTCCGCGCACAGCTTAACGAGCTGGTTGCACAGCTGGATTAGCATCGGGATCGGCCACAGCCACCACTACACCCAGGCGCAGCACATCATCCCATATCCACACTTTGTTTTCGGAAAGTTTTATGACTTTTCCGTTCTTGATTGTATAGCTGCGGCTGCCGGCCGAAAGCTTGTCCGTTGTAAGATAGAGAGTTCCGGTAACATCACTGTCCAGGGCACCAAGCGGATTGTCCAGCTTCAAGACAAAGAAATGCTGGGCCACTTCCACTTCATATCCCGTGGATGCATCCATCTGTGACACCGACACACCGGCACGGAAGATTGCCTTGTCCGGATTAAAACTGTACTGAAGGTTTTCGGCAGAAAAATCTATCATCTGCTTGTAACCCACTGAAATGCTTATATCTTCCCTTTCCTCGAACAGAGTCTTGTCCGACGGGGTGTAAGGAGCCTTGCAGCCAAGCACGCAAAATGCACACAGGGCTGCCGGGGCCAATATATGTAGTATGTTATTCAGGCTTTTCATTCAAATTCTTCACGCTGTGATTTTTGTATAAATAATCCACGCTGCCATCAGGCCAGAAAATTTCGGCCCGTATGACACCTGCGCCCTCAGGTCTGAAAGTTCCGTCCGGGGCCACCTCGCTGTCATTGAAATACCATTTCACATCGGCACCGAAACTGTTATTCACGCTAAGCAGGAGAGAACCTGCCGGGGTGCGCTGGGTTATGATGTAAAGGAATTCGTTGTCTTTCGGTGGTTCCGACGGGCTTGGAGGCAGGGGGCTGTCCGAATTAACGGCCGTGAACCTTACCTGTCCGTCCTCAACCCTTATGTTCTGGATAGCGAACTTGGATATGGTGCTGTCCCTGAACTGAAGCTGAATCTTTGCCTTTCCGCCTATGGCCGTATTGCCAAGGCCGGGGAAGAAAATGCCGGCAATGTCGTTCCTTTTGCCCTCGCTTGGATCTTTGTCGCTTCGGCCGTCAGCCTCTATAAGATCCGCGCACTGATAGTCCGGACGCGCATTCACCTGATTGTATATTTTCCATCTGTCGGCCGATGTTACATCTCCGAAATCATCAGAGCCACTTGAATGTTTTGCACTCCGGTCCACATGATACAGGAGCATTCCGTCCGGGTTCTCTTCCGTGAGGCCGATGTGAAGGTCCCACGACACGCGCGAACGCGCTTCTATAAGGTAGTAATCATCGGGATCCAGGGGATTCGCAATGCGATAGCTTTTGGCATCGGGGTGGTTTACGGGAAGAAGAGCGTAATCTCCGCTTTGGAGATCCTCCGGCAACATTATTCCCAGGCATTCACGCTCCACGCAGTTAAGGTTGGGAGGAGTGTTGCCGTTATTATTGTAGTTGCCGCCATCCATCAGCGCAGTTTTTCCCCAGAAGCCGGCAGAGATGCCGCCACTCTTCTCATAGTCCGTATCATAGAAATCCGGAAGACCGAAATTGTGCAGATACTCGTGGCAGAAAGTACCTATGGGTGCCATCACGCTTTCATAGCTGTCCGATGTTTTCCTGCGGAAAAGCTCGGCGGTGCAGGAATAGTTGTTAACCTGTACTCCGCCGTATGTAAGGGTTTTGCCGTAATCACTGTGAAGCAGGTTGTAACTGTGGCTCCACAGATAGTCCGGATGTTCCGGGCTGGTCTGGGCCTCGTCCTCTCCGGCATAGAACACGCAGATATTGTCTACAAAACCATCCTTGTCCTGGTCGTATTTTGCAAAGTCTATGCTGTTTCTTTCCGCAGCGGCGATAACGGCTTCCGCAATGAAAGAACCGGCATGTTCATCCTTGCGCTCTTTGGTATTGCGGCCATAGAATTCCCTTGCCTGCTGTACGGTAACCGGGCCGAAGAGTTCTATGGCAACCGGCCTGTGCAGCTGATCGCTGAAATATTCGCTTGCCGATCCCACAGCACCGTTCTCTGAATATCCTTCCGCATAAAGCATCCTGCTGAACGATGTGGAATCATAGAAAAACGCCACATCGGAAAACTGGGCAAGAATCACAAGAATCCTAAGCGAGTCTGCCTGCGGCTGTCCCGCCTTGGACATTGCGGGAATAGCAGAGCCCGGCTTCACGCCAGCGGGATTGAGGGGCTGCCACATATAACCGCCAACGAAACGGTTGCGCACCTCCCTGCTCCTGTTTTCCCATGCTGGTTGCGCCTTCAGGGGCTGTGAGATGAAGCAAGGCAGCATCAAGACAGCTGCAAGTATATATTGTAGTACTTTTCTCATGCTGTTTTTTACAAAAGTGTTGCAATTTACGAAAAAAGTTGCACATTCAGGCTAATGCGCTATCAAGAAAAAAGGCCACGCATCGCTGCGGGGCCCTTTTCTTGGCTTATTAGCCACTAACCTAAAAACTTAACCTATGAAAAAACTATTCGGTTAAGAGAATTGCAAGTAGCGTGCCAAACTTATAAAAGTATATCACAAAGTTGCGAAATGTGTGAAATTTCGAACACTTTTTCCGATTTTGGAAGGTCCATCACCTCGTGAGCCCAGGTAAATTTGTATGGAACGTGAACGGCCCAGCCTCCCATTTCAATAACCGGAGCAACATCACTTCTTACGGCATTACCCACCATGAAGAAATCTGAGGGCTTCACTCCCACCTTGGCGGCTAGGTTCAGATAATCGTCAACGGACTTCTTTTCCATGACCTCTATGGCCGTCACGCAATCCTGGAGCTTGCTTATCCTCCATTTGCGTAGCTGCTCTGACATCTCGCCTTTAGTGGCTATAATCACGGTGTATTTCTGCGCCAGCTTGCGCACTGTTTCCTCGGCTCCTTCCAGAAAATCAAACCTGTGCTGCTCCAGTCTGACAATTATTTCCTTTATCTCCTTGTAGCATGCAGGGTTGAATTTTTCGGGAACAATCTGGCAGGCAGCATCCAGCATTCCCAAAAGCAGGGTTTTGGAGCCGTAACCGAATATCTTGATATTAAGCTCCTGATGATATACAAGAATCTTGGCCGCATCCTGTGAAGAAACAAAGCGGCTCATCAGCTCCACGAACTCAGCCTCTGCCTTCCTGTAATAGATATCGTTCTCCCACAGGGTGTCATCGGCATCCAGGAAAACGTGAGTTATGTGCGAAAGTCTCGGATCCATTAGCGCCTATTTTTCAGAAACGGGAGAGAACTTCTCCATTGGTGTCACCGGCTTCGATGCCGGAGCAGTTTCGGGTTTTGCCGAAGTTTCAGGCTTCGCAGCCGCCTCAGGCTCCGCTTCGGACTTTGATGCCACTTCGGCCTCACCCGCTGCATCGGATTCTTCAGCCGCTTCAGGTTCATCCACTACGGCATTCAGAATCACTACGGGTTCCAGCGGATGATCGTATGGATCCGTGGCAACGGCGGCAATAAGGTCCACAACCTCCATTCCGTCTATCACCTGGCCGTATACTGTATACTGCCCGTCAAGATGACGGCAGCCTTCGTCGCTTTGAACAATATAGAACTGGCTTCCGGACGATGCGCGCAACGGGTTTGCCATATCGCCAAGGCGTGCTGCAGCCAAGGCTCCCTTGCAATGACGGATTTCCGGATTGAACTCTGCCTCCACGGTGTAACCAGGGCCGCCTGTTCCCCAGTTGGCAACAACGGTATCGGTCTTGCTTAGCGGGTCTCCGCCCTGAATCATGAAGCCTTCTATCACACGGTGGAACTTCACACCATTGTAGAAACCCTCCCTTACCAACTTCACAAAGTTGTCCCTGTGGCGCGGAGTTGCGTCGAAAAGGCGGATTTTCATGGTACCCTTGCTAGTGGTCATAATCACTACGGGACCGGCATTAAGGTCAACTGCCGTTTCCTGGGTTTCCTTATTGCCGTTGTGATTGCCGCAGCCTGCAAAGCAGAGAAGTGAGGCTGCAAAAAGTAGGAATTTCTTCATGACTTAAAGTTTATCGTGGTGCAAAAATAAGCATTTCTGACAACAATTTTATAATTTTGCACTACTTATGGCAAATCCACTGAAACAACTTGCAGGAGAGACCGCGATTTACGGCCTCAGCACAATCCTGGCCCGCATCATCAACTTTGCGCTTGTCCCCGTATACACCAGAGTCCTCACCCAGGGCAACTATGGCGTGGTTACGGAACTCATGAGCTGGATTGGCGTTCTGCAGGTGGTTCTGGTTCTTGGCCTGGAAACCGGATGTTTCCGTTATGCCAACAAGGAAGGCGTAGATGCGCGAAAGGTTTTCGGCAACGCCTTCGTTACGGTGTTCGGCGTAAGCGCGGCGTTCCTGGCCCTGATGATTGCGTTCAGCGGGCCCATTTCATCTGCCCTGGGCTATGACGGATACGGCAGCGTGATACGTTACATGGGCGGAATTCTTGCGCTGGATTCGGTGACAGCCATTATTTTTTCAAAACTGAGGCAGGAGCACAAGGCCCTGAAGTTCGCGCTTATCAAAACCCTGAAGATATGCACTGAGCTGGGAGTGAACCTGTGGCTGTTCCTGTGGGCAGACAAGCCGGCATGGGTGTACAGCTTCGTAAGCGAGGTGCCGGACTTCAGCTATGTCATCTTCGCCATTTTTGCAAGTTGCGTTGTGGCTTCGCTGCTTCTGCTGCCCGATGTTTTCCGCCTTTCCCTGAAGCTGGACGGCAAACTGCTGCGCGAGATGCTGCTGTACAGCCTTCCGCTTATGATTGCAGCACTTCCTGGCGTTATAAATGACCTGCTGGACCGAATACTTTTCCGCTGGTTCGACGTTTCATCGGAACACTGGCGCGATACGCTTGGTGTTTACCAGGCTGCGGTGAAACTTTCCGTGATAATGAACCTTTTCATCCAGATGTTCCGATATGCAGCAGAGCCTTTCTTCTTCCAGAGGGCAAAGGACAAGGGCAGCAAAGAGCTGTATGCCAGGGTGATGACGTATTTTGTGGCTTTCTGCTGTTTCGTGATGCTGGGAGTGGTCTACTACATAGACATCCTTGAGCTGCTGCTTGGCAAGGATTTCCGCAGCGCCCTTGGAGTTGTGCCGGTAATGCTGCTGGGATATATTTTCCTGGGCATGCTATTCAATGTGAACATGTGGTACAAGCTTAGCGGAAAAACAACCATGGCGGTATGGATCACCCTTCTGGGTCTGGTGGTAACCGCTCTGGTGAACATAATCTTCATGCCGGTGTACTCCTACTGGGCATCGGCCTTCGGCCATCTGCTAAGCTGTCTGGTGATGCTGGTTGCCAGCGTACTACTGGGCAACAAATACTACCCTATCCCGTATCAATGGAAAACAATAGGGGGCCTGTTTGGAATAACGGCGCTGTTCTATCTTGCCTCCATGCTTACTGCAGGCCTGGGCTCCATGTGGCTGCGTCTTGGCCTTAACACCCTGTTGCTGCTGGCATATTGCGGCGCAGACTTTCTCTATCTGCGCAGAAAAGCCGCATAGGGTTTACTTTATTCCGTATTTCCCAAGTATCTTCAGGATAGGTTTCTCTATGGATTCCGCCCACAGGCGATAGCCCTCGTCTGAAGGATGAATGCCGTCCACGCTGGTCTCGTGATCTGCCGATGTGGCGCAAGGGCGCACGAAATAAACATCCTTATACTTCTTAACAGCCTCTGCCATAAGCTTTTCGGCCATTTCCTGCTTTGCACTTTCAGTGGATTCCACTTCGTGATTGAAGTTTCTTCTCTCCCTGTAGATGGTCTGTTGGAAAATAAGCGGTTTGCCAGGATGTGCCTTCTGAATCTTTTCTATGAACGGGAAGAGACGCTCGGCAATCATTTCGGCATTCGGGTTGGAGAAGGCATCGAAGATAAAGGCATCAACATCGGCATCACACAGGGCATCGGCAAAATACGGCTGCATCTTGCAGTTGCCGCTGCATCCCAGAGACAGAAGCTGTATGCCGGTGTGACGGGTGAACTGCGCCGGATAGGCCATGCCGGGACGTCCCGCACTTATGCCCTGGGTATAGCTGGAGCCGAAAATTCCCACTCTGCCGCGGAATGGAGACTCTGCGGTGGAAATATCGGAGCCCGGCATCACACCAATTTCCAGATTATACAATTCACTGTACAGCGGAAGATACAGCAGGCACTCCTTTTCCTCCTTGTCCATGCCGGAAAGCAGCAGGAACGGATTATTCTCCTTGTTCAGGGCCGGACATGCGGAAGAAGCCCACAGCCACTGGCCTTTGTCCTTGATATAGAGATCGTAACCGCGCAGGGCGATGCCCATTGTGTTTACGCCGTAATTCTTATAGCCGTAGCTGGCGCGCAGATATATTGCCGGGGAGTTGGTCTTGAAAACTATGGCAAGGCCCGATGTGCTTCTCACCTGGTCGTTCTCCGATTTCGTGAAGCCCTTATATTTCAGCGTATCTATCCTGTGGTACGGATTCGATGTGCCATCCATTATCTTGCCGATAAGGTTGAACTCCAGCGCATCGTGATAAACAACATCCTTCGGTACCTGGGCGTAAAGCATTCCGCAAAGAACGAAGAGAAAGAACAAAGTGACAGATAAACTCCTTTTCATAATGATTCCGTGTTAGTACGGATAAAGATAGGTAATATTGGGATAGAATCATAACAAAAAGACCAGAAGATTTTCACCTTCTGGCCTTTTATATGCGCTTGACTGGGATTAGTCAGCCAGGCTGAAGCGTTTGAACACTGTAACCTTAGCCTCAGCGTCAATTGCTTTGATAGTGTCTTTTACAGAAACTTTGCCGTCGCCCATCTGGTACTCCTGCTCCTCAAGAGTGTTCTCTTTGAAGAATTTCTGTACACGGCCGTTGGCAATCTGCTGGATCATCTGCTCCGGAAGGTTTGCAGCTTTCTCTGCAGCAACCTTAACCTTGATCTCGCGAGCCTGAGCAGCCTGCTCTGGAGTGATCCAGCCTTTGCTCATGTTAGACTCGATGTGATCCTCGCTGTCAACGTGTGCCGGGTTGATGCCAGCTTTCTTCAGAGCTGCGTCAACAGCTTTCTGAATCTGCTCCTCTTTGGTTTTCTCGATAGCAACGCTGCGCTCCTGCTCTACAACCTCTGCAGGGCAGTCCTCTGCGCTGATAGAAACCGGTTTCATAGAAGCAACCTGCATTGCAACGCCTTTGCCAAGCTCTGCAGGAACCTCTTTGTTGAAGCCTACGAGGGCAGAGAGTTTGCCGTTGATAACATGGTTGTAAACAGCCACGAACGGAGCCTCTGCAGTCATGTAAGCGGCAAGAGAGTGTTTCTCACCAGTCTTACCGGTCTGCTCTGTGATAGCAGCCTCTACTGTAAGGCCAGAAGGCAGGGTGCAAGCCATGAGAGCCTCTGCGTCAGCAGGGAATTTCTCGATGGCAACTTTAGCGATAGCATCGGCAAGAGACTGGAAATCCGCATTCTTGGATACGAAGTCTGTCTCGCAGCCAAGTGCAACAACAACACCTTTGCCACCGTCTACAAGAGCGATAACCTTACCCTCGGTTGTAGTGCGGTCTGCACGTTTCTCTGCAACGAGCTTTCCTTTCTCGCGGATGATTTCTTTTGCGCGCTCGAAATCACCGTTGGCCTCAACAAGTGCTTTCTTGCAATCCATCATACCTGCGGAAGTCATGTCGCGCAGTTTCTTTACGTCTTGTGCTTTGATTTCCATAATTATTCCTCTGCTTTTGGAGCTGCCTCTGCAGCTGGTTTCTCTGCATCCTCTTTAGGAGCAGCTGATTTGCGTGCGCGGAGCTTCTTGCCGGCAGGTGCCTCTGCAGCATCTGTTGCCTCAGCCTCTTTGTCTTTGTCGAGTTTACGCTCCTCGAGACCCTCTGTGATAGCGGCGCAAACAGCGTCCATGATCACAGCTACGCTCTTTGTAGCGTCATCGTTTGCTGGAATTACGTAATCTACTGGAGTAGGATCGCAGCAAGTATCAACCATTGCGATTACTGGAATACCCAGACGATTAGCCTCTTTAACGGCGTTGATCTCTTTCTGAACGTCAACAACGAAAAGTGCTGATGGCAGACGGTTGAGATCTTTGATAGAGCCGAGGTTCTTCTCGAGTTTAGCACGGAGACGTGTTACCTGAAGACGCTCGCGTTTTGCAAGTGTATCGAATGTGCCATCTTCAATCATCTTGTCGATGGTATTCATTTTCTTAACGGCCTTGCGGATGGTCATGAAGTTGGTAAGCATACCACCAGCCCAACGCTCGGTCACGTATGGCATGTTAACAGCTGCTGCCTTCTCTGCAACAACGTCTTTTGCCTGTTTCTTGGTAGCAACGAAGAGGATCTTGCGGCCGCTGCGTGCAAGCTGCTTGCAGACAGCTGCAGCCTCGTCGATCTTTACTATACTTTTATGCAGGTCGATGATGTGGATTCCGTTTTTCTGGTCGA
>JAKSKO010000052.1 GCA_024401715.1 Bacteroidales bacterium | reverse complement strand
TGGGGAAACCGAACAGCCCGAATCAGAAATATGTTTCGGTTCAGGATCCGAACGAAAAATTGGGATAAGGAGTAGATTACAATTTGCAGATTTAATTGCCCCAAAAATGGGGTAACCTGAACAATGGTAGAGGAGCGGAGCGACGTTGGCGGCATCAGCCGCCGTGCCGAAGTGAGCAGACAATACGGCTGTGCGGTGGGATTAATAAGTGCGCTGCAGCGCACCGGCGGAGGCCGTGTATTGTGTGTAGCACAATACGTTAGGCCGGGAGCCGCGGGGTATTATAGGGGCAGAGCCCCTAGGCATAGAAGGAGAAAGCTTTTGCTTGCAAAAGCTAATCTCCACAGAAAAAGGAAGCCCGTCGGCTTCCTTTTTCTGTGGAGATGGGCGGACTCGAACCGCCGTCCAAACAACGCACCCAATGGCTTTCTACACGCTTATCTCTGATTTGATTGTCGGCTGCAGGCTGCCTCAGAGCAGGCCAACTGCAACTTATCCTCTGAATCTTAGCGGGGCTACAGAGGAATGGCCCCGAGCATCCGGTTTTGATGATACCCCGAAATCCTGGCTGAACCGGCCTAAAACCAGGCGGGATATACGTCGGCGATGCAGCCTAGGCACCGCGGATTAATGCGTTCTCCCTTGGAGACTAGCAAGCGTATGCGTAAGAGTAGTTGCCTACTAATTTTTTGGAACCTGAGATTAACGGGCAAAGCTCCCACGCCCGACGTGCTTACCACCAGACATCAATTGCTGTCAAAACCAAAACATCCCCGGTGATATTTCGGGGGCAAAGATAGTAAAAATACCTTTAGCCCCCAAAAAAACGAGATTTACAGATTAATATTGGTATTATCTGTCTGATCAGTCCAAGCAGCTACTGTAGCAGTGAATGTAATAGGACGTGCATCGCTGCTGAGGGTAACATTGTATGCAACCTTCTGGCCCATTTCCCAGGTTGGGAGAGTTGCTACCTTGCTTCCTGTGAAAAGAACCTGCGGCTCATGTGTTGTCTGATCTATATTCTGCATGTCATAAACCTTGTATGTAACCTTGAGAGCACAGTTATTTGCGCCTTCAGAATTTACTTTGGTAAATGGAAGGAAATATCCGAATGACATCTCTTTGCTTGTGTTGTCCTTATCAACAACCAAAGCAGCTCCGCCGTTAATATATTTGAATGTCTGGTATCCCTTGTGATCTCCCCATGAATTGGTAATATCCTCTTCAGAGCCCTTAGGATAGGTGAAAGTTGCCTCGGTATAGCAGGTGAGTTCAACCTCACTGATTTCATATTTGAATTTTGAAGCCTCTCTTGCAACCAGGTTTTCGCCAGTGAAAGAAATCTTGTCAAGCCAGAAGAAAAGATGCTTGAAAGTGAGTGCGGTAGTTTTGTTTGTGTCATCCCATTTTGCAACTTTCTTGGTGCCCACAAGGTCGTATTTGTATATACCTTTGGCATCATAAAGTCCCTGCTCTGTAGTTGAAGGAGAGAGTGTGATTGACGCACTGGTTGTATAATTGGTATTGAGGACCTGCGCTGTTGTAGAAGGGACGTTGATAGCATAGATATAAAGGGAGGCATTCTCATCGGCAGGCCAGTAACGCATTACAGGTGCTTTGAAATAGCTGTTAGTATCATCCCAACTGTAATCCTCCATGGCGTAAAGAACCGACTCTTTACCCTGAGCAATGGTAGTGATCTGCACTGCAAAACCCGATGTTTTCAAGCTTTCGCTTGTAGTTTCGTTTACAGCACGTGTAGAGCCCTGCAGATAAGAGCTGAATGAAATGGCTTTAGGTCCATTCTCTTTCTGTACTCCCTGTGTAAGGTTTTTGTTGCAAGAGCATATTGCCAGCGCAACAAGAGGAATAAAGAATAATTTTTTCATAAAGTTGAATTTATAAGTTAATAATTATATTGTTTCCTTAAATTTTGATGTTCACAATTTCCTGGTCCCAGCCGTCCACCGATGCATTCAGTCCGCCACCTGTGCTCTGAACCTCGGGCAGCTCAATAGGCGCATTGTGCCCGGATTCCTCGTCCCCGCTTCCGACGTCCAGCAAGATGTGTACGCCCTCTTCCGGGTCATGCTCCACCATGTCTCCCACAGGCTTGTCAAAGCTAAGCACCTTTCCATCCTTCAACATTATATCAAGATGCAGATACATGGCATCGGCCGAATAGTCATAATCCCCCGGCAGGCCGAATGTCTGAAACACGGTTTCAACCGTTCCCAAATCGCTTGCCCATCCCTCCGGCATCACCGTCCATCCTGTAAGTTCATGCGCCGTCCTGGCTGTTCCGGCCTGGCCCCTGCTCATGATCCAGTCTCCCGCAATGCCGCTTAAAACGCAGCGCACCGAATAAAGGCTGGCGAAATTGGCAAAACGCAGCTTGACCTTCATCCTTCTGATGGCGGCCTGGGGCGAAATCACAATGCCGTTTCCCGTAGCATTCAGCATGTCATGATGTCCCGCCGCTATCCATATCGGCTGTCTGGTTGTAGAGACCGTTCCCTGCGCATCGGCCCTGCTGGAGGTGAACCAACGCGTTTCCTGCGGCACCGTTTCAACCCTGGCCTGGCCGTAATCGTCCATATTGCTGAATTTCAATGAAGAATATTCATCAATGGACTGATTGAACACCAGTATGTTCCACATTCCCTTGCTAAGGCTTAGGGATGCCTTGTCTACATTGTTGGTCTTCAGCTCCACCGGCTTCAACTTAGCGTCATTATAATAGGCAAGCAGCGTCATTCCGCTGGGGCGCCCCGCCTCTCCAAACTCCTTCCACTGGCTCCCCTCCCAGTCTACAGTAACGGGAACCAATACTTTGCCGTCAGAATCATCCCCGTGGGCACTGCGACGGCATCCGCAAAGGCAGAGTATACCTAAAAATATGATAAGGCGTTGCATCAGGAATAAAGCCAATACAACTCAATTTAGAAAACGTAAGGGAAAAAACCAAAAATTGCCACGAAAGACAGAGGAAAATGCGCTTGGAGGCACTTTAAACCCATGCAAACCCCTTTATTCCCAGCAATCCACTCCGTTGGCATCGGGGAGGGAGTCCCTGCGGAACTGAGGCTCTTTTATGCCGGAATCCTTCTGTTTGCGGTAGTCTTCCAGAAGGCGGAAAACGTGGCGCGAAAGAAGCGCAATGGCCACAAGGTTGCAAAGGGTGAGAAGGCCCATGCATATGTCTATGATTGCCCACGCAGTGCTCAGGCTGCCTATGGCGCCGTAAGTGACGCACAGCGCAATGCAGGCCCAGAACAGCGGCATCATCCATTTCCGCGATGTGATGAAACGGATGTTGGTTTCTCCGTAATAGCAGTTCGCCAGCATAGTGCTGAAGGCGAAAAGCAGGATTGCAGCCGTCACGAAATATTTGGCCGCCGGGCCAACGAGGCTCTCCAACGCATTAAGGGTTAGCACTATGCCATCGGCATCGCCCTTATACTCGCCGGAAAGAATAATGATTACGGCGGTGCAGCTGCATATTATCAATGTATCTATAAACACGCCAAGCGCCTGGACAAGGCCCTGCTTCACCGGATGGCTGGTGTTGGCGATGGCTGCGGCATTAGGGGCTGAACCCTCGCCCGCCTCGTTGCTGAACAGGCCGCGCCTTACGCCCTGCATTATGGCCGCTCCCATCATTCCACCGCCAATCTGCCTGAGGCCGAAGGCTCCGTCAAAGATTGTACTGAACACTTCGGGCATACGGCCTATGTACATCCCGCAGATGACAAGGGCCAGAATAATGTAGCCAAACGCCATGAAAGGCACCATATAGCTTACCACCTGGGAAATTCTCTTCACACCGCCAATGATAATCACCAGCACCAGCACGGCAAGCACCACAGCGCTTAGAAGCTTGTTCCAGCCGAAGCTGCTGTACAGGGAATCAATTATGGTATTGCTCTGCAGTATATTGTTTGCCAGGGAGAAGGTGATTACCATCAGCACAGAAAACAGAATGCCCATCCAGCGCTTTCCAAGGCCGCTTTCCATATAATATGCCGGGCCTCCGTAAAAGCCGTTGGGGCCTTTTCTCTTGTAAAGCTGCGCAAGGGTGGATTCCACAAAAGCCGTGGCCGAACCCAGCAGGGCCATCACCCACATCCAGAACACCGCCCCGGGGCCGCCCACGAAAATTGCCGAAGCCACTCCCGCAAGATTGCCGGTTCCCACCCTGCTGCCAAGCGATATGGCAAAGGCCTGGAAAGAGCCCAGCCCGTCGCTTTTATCCGCGGTTTCCTTGCGGTCCCGTCCCATCATTATGCGCAGCATCTCCCCTATCATGCGGAACTGCACGCCTCTGGTGCGTATGGTGAAATACAGGGCGCAGCCCACCAGCAGCCCTATGATGATATAGGTCCAGAGAAAATCGTTTATATTGTTCAGTATTTCCATGTTTTTCAATAGTTCAGATAGACAAGTGTTCTGTTTCCGGCCGCAAAGATACTCACAAAATGTAAAAATTTATATATTTGTGTATGCATCTGCAAAAAGGAAAATGGATTTTATGCACTCTGGCCGTGTTTGCGGCCTTTTTGTCTTCCTGTACGCGGAATCTTCCGGCACCATCGGCCGATGACATGCAGATGTGCTTTGTATCCTTCCAGCCCTGTTTCCAGCCTGGCGGCAGCAAAACCCACATGGGTGATTTTGCCGATGGTGTGGCTCCCGTTCTGTGGGACGACGGCGACGTGATTGCCGTGATTCCGGACAGGGACGAATCGCATGTTCCATGGGCGTTTGAATACGACAGCGCCAGCGGCAAGTTCCAGGGAACTCTTCCGGCCGAATATGTGGGCGCTAATTTTTCCTACACCGCCGTGTATCCTTTCGGTTCCTATCACGGTATGGAGGACGGTTACATACTTTACGAAACCCCGTCAATCCAGATTGCCCAGACGGGCTCTTTCGGAGCGGGCGTCAACACTTCCGTTGCAAAATCGGTGTATCTTTCATACGACAGCGGCACCGACAGCTATGAATACAGCCTCACTTTCAGGAACCTGTGTTCGTATGTTTACTTCGACCTTCAAAACAGCGACATCACTTCGATATCCTTGAAATCCAACAATTCCTCCGAATATCTGGCCGTCAAGAACGGAATGGTGAAGCTGGACCGGGACGGCCATGTGCAGGAGCTGTCCATTGCAGACGAAAGCGCCGTGACAGAGAATCAGATACTGCTGCAGAAAGGTGGAGACACACTTGAGAAAGGCACATACTACATTGCCCTGGCCCTTAACGACACCCTGTACCAGAAGACCATTCTATCCTCCTTCTCCCTCACCCTAACCCAGCAGGACGGCAAAAAAGCAAAGAAATCCACCAACAACATGCTGGAGGTGGACCTGTCCCACGCCCGAAATCTGGGCAGCCTGAACCTTACCATGGACAGCTATGACAGCCACACCATCTGGGACGCAGGATTCACTCCTGATGGTAACATCTGGAGAGAGGTGCAGATAAGCTACAATGTTGAAGAAAACGGCCAGTCCGTTCCAAATCCGGATCTTCATTCCCCGAATGACGTGCAGATACAGGGAGCAAGCGCCCTCAGAATCAGTTTTGGAAAGTCCACAGCCAATCCAAATGCGGATTACTCAATCGACCTTTCGGCAGGTTATGATATCAGGCTCCTGTCGCTGTACAGCAGATCATGGGGCTCCAATTTTGATTTCGACAACAATTCATATTACGACATTCCGCTCACTCCCCAGATTCGCGAATGGCTGGCGAAAAACTTCTACAGCTTCCAGTGGTATTGGCCCCCTTTCATCACAGGCGGTGTCCAGAACATCACCCTCACAAAGATACAGCTTGTGGGAGAAGGCATGGAGCCGGCCGATGACCAGTATCACGTCTATATCGACGGCAGGATACAGAACGGCACGGTGAGGGCAAGCGTCAACGGCATGCCTGCCGATTATGTGCAGCCGGGAGACCCTGTGAAGCTGGAACTGCTGCCCGATACCGGCTACAGGCTTGCAGAGAACGGCCTGTTTATAGAGAAAGTGCTTCCGGGCGGCGTGGATTACATTTATCCGGACCAGAACGGCGTCTTTGCAATGCCGGCCTGTGACGTATCCATCTGGGCCGAATTCGAACTTATTCCTATCCCTCACAGCGTACTTCGCGTGAAAAGCGCGGGAGGTGAAGTCCGCGTGCTTGCAATGGACGATGACTGGAACCTGGGCGAGATAGATTATGACAACGACAAATTCCTGCCTGATACCCAGATCTTCCTTGAACAGCAGGCTGCCGACGGCTACCGCTTTGCCGGCTGGAACATCAGGGACGAGTATGGCACTCCAGTGGAGGTTATAGTGTGGGAAGGTCTTGGCACTTTCTTCAATATGCCTGATTCCGATGTTACGGTAGAAGCTCTGTTCCTGCCTGTTTCGGGCAACGGCTTCACGCTTGATTTCTCCAATCTGATGTATGCCGATATCACCGCTGCGGTGAACGGGGTTCCAATCAACACACACCAGCAGCAGATAGTTGAAGCCGGAGCAGAGGTGAGCCTGACCATTACCCCTTATTCAGGTTATGAGTTTGACCATTGGACCGTAAACAGCTATACCAATGAAACAGGCGATGAGTCAACAAGATGGAAGCTCAGTGAAATCAGCCTCTCATGGAATGGCGACACAAGCGTAAGCTTTGTGATGCCGCAGCAGGCTGCGGCGGTGTCGGCAGCCGTGCGAAAGAACGGATCGGCATATCTGTGGGAGGGCGAAATAGACCTTACATGGACCGGAAACGGCCAAATCCAGCTGAACAACATATATGATGCTTCGGCATCGGGCAAGATAAGGGTGCATTACAGCAGGAATGTCCTGCATGCAAATTTTGAAAGCTTCATCCAGCTTTACACCGGCTCTATCACGGAATTCACCCTTACCCAGGATAGCGGCCAGTACGATTTCATATTGGACGAATCCATGGCTGCAGGCATACGCTCCGGCAGCGCCTTCATACAGGGCAACAACACAAAAATAACCAAAGCGGAATATATCAGCCAATGAAACTGCACAGTCTCATATTGATACCTATGCTGCTTATGGCGGCACTCTCCTGCACCGGGAATCTGCAGGTGCAGCACGGCACGTCCATCCGCTTTGGAGAAAAGCCCCTGACGTCAAAGGCGGGAGAAGTCATGCTTGAAAAGGACTTTACGGTATACGGCATGGAAAGCACTGCCCGCGGCCAGGCCAATGTATTTAACTGGTACAATGTAAGTTACGACATCGGCGGATACCGCTACGAGGGCCTCACATCGGCCTTGGGACAGACGCAGGCAATAAAATACTGGAACCCGGAGGCGGACAATTACATCTTTTATGCTTTCACCGGTAATGATCTGGAGCCTGAGGCAGCAGATTTCAACGGCGGAAGCGTGACACTGGAAGATATCACCAGCGCAAAGCAGGTGATGCTTGCAATCCCGTCCAGGAATTCCTTGGACAAAGAGGATATAGGCCAGCTGGTGATGCTGCATTTCACAAGACTGAATTCCATGCTGCGCTTCTCCCTTTATGAAAAAGACGGCCTTTACGACGTTAAGAACATGCAGATAGGCGTAAGAGGAAATTATGCATACTCTGCAAGCTTTTTCTTCTCCGCCGACGGGCTGGAACTGGTTGCCGGCAGTGCGCAAGTCCTTGAGAATGCCCAGGTGGTTGAATCCTGCAGTTTCCCCACCCTTGCAAAAACCGCCGCATCCGCCCCGGAAATTTCCTGCACACCCGGCTTTGAAGTGCTGCCCATTGCATGCGGGCCGCTGACGCTTACCATACATTCATATACTCTGGTGAATCTTAGCACTGGTGAAGAGACAGAGATTACAAGCGGGGTGACGGCCACAATTGCTGCGGAATACTGCAACTGGCAGCCTAACACACTCCATAATTATATATTGGAGTTCAAGCCCGATCCGGAAGAGCCGCAGGGCGGCCAGCTTCTTTTCTCGGCCGATCACCAGGGCATCATCAACGACCCCGAAGAGTTTGAATGGTAGCCTTTGCGAAAAATTTTGCATTTTTTTCAAAAAAAATTTGTGAAATAAAAAAAGCATCGTATATTTGCAATCCCAAACGGAACGAAAGTGGAGCGCGGGACAAGATCTTACTTCGGGAGCATAGCTCAGTTGGTTTAGAGCATCTGCCTTACAAGCAGAGGGTCGGGGGTTCGACTCCCTCTACTCCCACCAAGAATCCTGGCTGAAAAGCCGGGATTTTTTATTTTGTATCAATCGCAAGCATCCATACCATGAATACCAATCCGAAACCGCTGAAAGCAGTATTGTTCGACCTTGACGGAACCCTTCTGGACACAGAGGGCCAGTATACGGAAATCTGGGGCCGTATCGCCAGAAAATTCAGGCCGGACGTCCCAAGGCTGGAATATATTATAAAAGGCAGGACACTGAAGCAGATTCTGGAGCAGTATTTCCCGGACCCGCGGGTGCAGGCGGCAATTCTGGAAGACCTGAACGATGGCGAGGCAGGAATGAGCTATAATTTCTTCCCCGGTGCCCTGGAATTCATTGAAGACCTGCGTGCAAACGGCGTGAAATGCGCCCTGGTAACCTCATCCAACAACCAGAAAATGTCCATCGTGAGGGCGAAAATCCCGGGCTTCGACAAGATTTTCGACGCACTATTCACCGCAGAGATGTTCAAGGCCAGCAAGCCGGACCCATATTGTTATCTTCTGGCGGCAAAACACTTCAATGCAGAGCCAGAAGAATGCGTGGTATTTGAGGACGCACCAAACGGGCTGAAGGCCGGCATGGCGGCAGGCATCTTCACCGTAGGCATTGCAAGCGGCCACACACCGGAGGAAATCAGGGAACTCTGCAACTGGGTGTCGGCAAGTATCAACGGCTTCAGCTACGCCAAACTTCGTGAAATTATTTTACAATTTTACCACTAATTCAGTCTTTTTCTAAAATAAAACATCAGAAATTCATCCAATTATAAAATTTGTGCTATCTTTGCGTACTATTATGTATGAATATAAATAGCACATTGATATGAAAAAAAGCAATCTGATGATTCTTGCAGCTGCAACGGCGCTTCTCACAACGGGAACATCGTGCAGCAAAAAACTTCAGCAGGACAGGGTTGGAGATCTTTCCATCAACCTCTCCAGTGAATCTTTCTTCGACGCAGCCGGCACAAAGGCCGTGGACGAAGCTCCCTACAAAAATCCGGACAACTACACCATTGTGGTTACCAATCTGAACACGGAAAACACAATTCTAACCTGCAAGGCTTCGGAACTTGATGCCGAAGGAACACGCGAAGAATTGAAAAATCTTCCATTCGGAGAATCATATTCCATCATTGCATATTACGTCGGCGACATCCGCACCAAGAATGCTGCATACTCCAAGACAGATTTCTATGTGGAGGGCAGCCACAGGGTTACCATAGACAACACCAAGAAACCTGTAAGCATCAGCTGTACCCCTAACTGCGGCAAGGTGAATGCAAGTTTCGACGCCAATATGGGCACCTACTACGATCAGTATTACATCGAAATGAGAGGTACCAAGGCAATGAAGGAGAGCGGACAGGTTCTTACCTTCAGTAAAGGCGACACCGACCCCTGGTACATCAAAATTGATGAAAATGCCCAGGGCGGAACAGAAAAAATAGATTTTGAGATATATCTGAAGGTTAAGGAAGAGTACCAGCACATGGACAAGGAGGGCAACCCTCTGCGCGAAACAACCCTTACTGGTTCTTTCCAGCTTAAGCGCAACATGTCTCACAGGATAAGCGTGAAGGCCAATTACACCCCGTCAACAACAGGAGATCTTGGCATTTCCATTACAATTGACGACACCACAATTGACAGGGATATTAACATAGACATCCCTCTAAGTTGGATTTAAGCTACAGGAAAAAGACACGGTTATGAAAACATATAAAATAGCAATAGCATTTCTGGCTGCAATCAGCCTTGCTTCCTGCATCAGAGAAGATGCCCCTTACAGCAATAACGCAGTAAAGAAAGGCATGGGTATATTGGAAATGGACGTGAATGCCGATACACCCAGCAACACAACAAAAGCTCTTTACCAGGTGACAGACTACCCGGTAATAATCAAGGACGCCGATGGCAACATTGTGAGGGAATGGGATAAGGCAGAAGACGTTCCGGACACTGTTCATCTGTCTGTAGGCAACTACGTTATAGAATCTCACACCCCTGGCCTTGATAAGCCGGAGAAAAAGATGGACAAACCATTCTATGCCGGAGCAAAAGACATAGAAATTGTGCAATACCATACCACCGAGGCCGAGGTTATATGCAAGATGCTGAATACCAGAATAAGCATCGTTTACGGGCCGAAGTTCGAAGAAACCTTTAAAAACTGGAGCATAACCCTGCACGAAGGCAACAACACCGTAAATACCATCACACACGATACTCATGAGTCGGAACAGGTGTTCTACTGGTATTTCCAGCAGAATGTGAACACCATCACAATGGACTTCTATGGTGTAACAGCAGAAGACAACAGAGTGATAGAACACAGATTTTCAATTACCAAAGACAATGCGGAACACAGCGGATATGACGGAGACGAAACACACTTCACTGGAGGTGACGCCCTCACATTCACTTTCACCCCTGTCTATGACGACAAAGGCCAGATTGGCCCTATCACCATTGTTCCTTCAATAGATTTCACCGATGACGGCAATCCGGACGATTTCACTGTAAACGTTGAAGACGTAACCGAAGGCGGTGAAGAAGGAGGCGGTGAAAGCGGCGGCACCGGAGATCCTGCCAATATCACACTTGACATTCCGGAGCCTATGACACTTGAGTTTGATGGTGATGGCAACTGCATCACAGATCCGGCACAGGGAAATGTGAACATAACAGCAACAAAAGGCATAAAGAGCCTGATTGTAAAAATCAGTTCAGACAATTCAGAGTTCATGGAGATTCTTGATGGAATGGCTGAAGAAAACCAGGCCATGTCTCTTGCAACCGGATGTGAAGTTGTTGGGAACACCAGCCTGCAGGACTTGTTTGAAATGCTTGAACAGGAAGCCGCCATCCCGGCAGAAGGAGACAAGCAATATACCTTCCCGGTAGGAAACTTCTTTGTCTTCCTGGCCGGACTACCCGGAACCCATAATTTTGAGATGAACGTTACAGATATGGAAGGAGCAAGCAAATCCGAAACTGTTGTAATCACTGTTCCGGGAGGGGAGGAGTCCTCATCTGACGATATTACACTGGAGATTCCTGAGCCTATGACACTTGAGTTTGATGGTGATGGCAACTGCATCACAGATCCGGCACAGGGAAATGTGAACATAACAGCAACAAAAGGCATAAAGAGCCTGATTGTAAAAATCAGTTCAGACAATTCAGAGTTCATGGAGATTCTTGATGGAATGGCTGAAGAAAACCAGGCCATGTCTCTTGCAACCGGATGTGAAGTTGTTGGGAACACCAGCCTGCAGGACTTGTTTGAAATGCTTGAACAGGAAGCCGCCATCCCGGCAGAAGGAGACAAGCAATATACCTTCCCGGTAGGAAACTTCTTTGTCTTCCTGGCCGGACTACCGGGAACTCATAATTTTGAGATGAAAGTTACAGACATGGAAGGCGCCGTGAAGAGCGGTACCGTAATTATCACTGTCCCTAAAGTTGAATAATGCCAAACAGGACTAGAAAATGAAAACCAACAAATACATAATTTATATCCTTCTTGCAGGCATGGCTATGCTGTCATCCTGCCAGAAAGAGGAGGCATACGGTTATCTCAAACTGGGAATGGAGACTCTTGTATCTACGATTGAGACAAAGGCCACCCCGCTTCCTGCAGATTATGACCCGCATACGCTGCGTGTTGAGATTATTGACGCAAACAATAACGTGGTAAAGAGCACCGATGACTACAACAATGACGCAGAGTTCAAGGAAAAACTGAAACTTGCTCCTGGAGCTTACACCATCGTGGCTCATTCTGCCGGATGGGACGGCAGCCAGTCCGCCTATGACGCGCCTTACTATTACGGTTCAACCACCGCAACTGTAGAACTCAAGAAAGTTAAAGACGCTTCCATAGTCTGCACCCTTGCAAACGTGAAGGTGAGCGTAAACTTTGACGAGGCTTTCAAAAAATATTTCAATTCGGCAAAGGCTACTGTAAGTTCAGCCCTTACTGCTGTAAACCCTCTGGTTTTTGCGATGGCTGATGCCACTCCAAAGATTGGTTACTTCCCTGCCGGCAATCTTGCACTGAAGATAGAGGTGGAGAACAAGGAAGGCAAATCCTTCAGCCAGGAAAACACAATTCCGGATGTCCAGCCACGCCAGTACATCAAAATCAACTACAGATTTGAGAAAGAGCACACTACAGGCATTACAGTAAAGTATGACGATACAGAGAATGCCTACAACTGGAATATTCCTATCATGATGTCAGAAGAGGAGGACAATCCACCAGTACAGCAAGGTATCAGCTTGAGTTGCAGCAACCCTTCTTACATTTGGGGACACTATGTAACACTTGCGACAACTGTAGGCGAAGGCGAATTTGAGCAAGACAAAGTTGTTCTCCTCTGGAGAGAAAAAGGCACAGAGAACTGGAACACAATCGCAAACAATGAGCTGTCATACGACAGTGCGTCAAGAACCTACACTGTAGCCAAGTTCAAAGGACTTGCAGCAGACAAAAATTACGAATATAAAGCCGTATATAACGAAAACTCATCTTCCAATACCATCTCCTTCAAGACAGAAAAAGAGGAAGGAATTTACAATGCTGGAATGGAATATTGGAGTTCCAATAACGCCAATCAGAGTGGTGTAAGTTACTGGAGTTCAAGTAACACAAAGTTTATGGGAGTTGCAGTAACTGTAACTACACAAGAAACTGGATTCTATCATTCCGGTGCATCAAGTGCCAAACTGGCATGTACGTCTAAAGCAGGTAAATTTGCTGCAGCAAGTCTCTTCACAGGTAAATTTATTGAGCTGATTGGTACAAAAGGTGCAAAGCTGGACTGGGGTGTACCTTTTACTTCCCGCCCTACTAAACTCACCGGTTATATGAACTACACGTCCGGAGCCATAACAACAAATCCGCCGTCAGGAGTGTCCGGCGTACCGGCAAAAGGTGACAATGATATATGCCAGATTATGTGCGTATTATTGTATACTACGCCGGAGAACAATCATTATACCGACCCGGACACAAAAAACGGAGGCCCGCTTCACGTTGGCGGCAACGCAGCAGACGGCATCTACGAAAATAGTACCGAAATTGACTGGGACAACGACCCTAGAATCGTAGCCTACGGAAGATTTCTTAAGAATGAAAGCTCGACGCAGGGTGAATTTGAAAAATTCAGCATTGATCTGGAGTATCATGATTTGAATACCATTCCTAACTACATGGCCATCATTTGCTCTGCCAGCCAGTTTGGCGATTACTTCCATGGTTCAACTTCCAGCGTTCTGTATCTGGACGACTTCGAATTCGAATACGGTGACACCCCAAAAGTGCAGAATAAATAATGTTCAGAAAGAAAAACATATTCCTTATTGCAGCATTGCTCCTGTGCCTGCCTGTTGCGGCAGCTGCGCAGGACAATGCAGCAGAGACAGGCAACGCCCCGGCTGCAGGCAATAGCCGCCACATCAAACGTTTCGATGTAAAGGCAGACCGCAAGGTGTTCATACCCAAGGGCAACATAATGTTCGGCGGATTCGTGGGATATAACTCCCTGCAGGGTGAAAACCTAAACTTCCTTATCCTCAAGGATATAAGCATGAGGGGTTACAACCTTAACGCAGCTCCCTACATCGGCGGTTTCGTGGCAGACAACTTTGCCATAGGCGCCAGATTCAGATACACACGCTACATGGCCGGGCTGGACAATCTGGACCTCAGCCTGGGTTCGGACCTCAACATTAAGCTGCAGGATTTGTACGCAATCAGCCACACCTATGAGGGAGACCTTTTCGGCAGGTACTACATGCCTTTCGGCAACAGCAAGATGTTTGGCATGTTTGCAGAGTTCCGCCTCACATACAAGCGCTCGCAGGGCAAAAACACCACGGGCACAGGCAAAGAGCTTGACGGCACATACCAGATGGGACACACCGCAGGTTTCTACATCAATCCGGGTCTCTGCATC
>JAKSKO010000051.1 GCA_024401715.1 Bacteroidales bacterium | reverse complement strand
TGTCCCAGATACGGGCATGTTGCTCACGCGTTACGCACCCTTGCGCCGGTCGCCATCAAGGTGTATTGCTACTCCTTATGCTGCCCCTCGACTTGCATGTGTTAAGCCTGCCGCTAGCGTTCATCCTGAGCCAGGATCAAACTCTTCATTGTATAATTTCTATATGACTAGCTTAATCTCTGACGCTATATTTTTATAATTCCAATAGGAATTAACGCTTCTCGATTTTATTTTGTTTTCGGTACTTTTGCTTGTACAAATTTCAGTCTTGTCAATGATCTTTTTGTGTTCCCAACCGTGTTTCTCATCGTTTGGGATTGCAAAGATACAACACTTTTTTAAAACACCAAAACTTTTTCAAATATTTTTTCACTTTTTTTGAAAATTCTTGAAAATAGCTAATTTTGCAAGCGTAAACATACCTATTATATATAAAATAAAGGAAATCGGCATGAATTGTTTGAAATATAAATTCGCATTAATTTGTACTCCCCTGCTCTTTTTTTCGGGGAATTTTATCTACGCACAAAAGAATTCTCCGGGAAAAGCAGAGCAGAAACAGTATGAAAAAATTGTTGCGAAACCATCGGCCAAGGCAATCAACAAGTTCCTTAACAAGTGGCCGGACTCTGCATACAAGGAAGAGCTCCTGTTCAAAAAGGACTCTATCGCCTATGATTCGCTGAAGAAAAACGATGAAAACGCAGTGGAGGATTTTGTTGAAAAGAATGGCAAATCTGCATTTCTCCAGCAGGCTCTGGAAATCATGAAGCAACAGAGCGTGCCTCAGACCGGGGCCGATGAAGCAACTTCAACGGTTAAAAAATTCAAGGGAGAGGCGGCCATAGGCAGCAATAAAGTTAGTTATCTGCAGTACCGCCGCAGGGGGAAAGAGCACATTGCCGTCTTTGAACTGATGCCTGAAGGAAAGGATTTCGAGACTGTCCTTGTAACTTCATACGTAAAAAATGCCGGAAACTGGGAGGAAGAATACTGCGAAAGCATTCCAAAATACATAATGGATCCGGCTGCAGACAGGAGTACCATGGCAGCCGAACCGCGTATTGTTTTCATCAGGGAAAAGCGCTATATGCTGCTGGATTTTCTGAATTACAGCACGAATGCAACTGAAATCTGCCTGGAATATGTGTCTAACCTCATCTCCTGCGACGCAAAAGAATACACAAATTCCATTTTCTACGGCACAAACCTTAGCGGAAAGGCACCAGATGAGGACGAAAGCTGGGAGATTGAGGGCCGCAGCGCGGAAAGCATGGCCCAGGGAGGGCTGTCCAACGAACAGATTTTTCTGGCAGAGCACATGAGCGGCAACCCGAAACTTAAGGAAATACGGCCGGAAGACGCACTAAGCGATGATGCAATAGTATGGTGGAAAGAGGCAAATCCGGACGCAATGGGCAAGGCGAAGAGCCTGCATTTCGGCAACCTGCCGGACGACTGCTCTCTTGTGAGCGCCTTCAGGAAAGCCAAGAAAGAGCAGAGCAGAAACTACAGCGCGGCAATTCTGGACTTCCGAGGCTACACGGTGATTGTCTCCTGCAGCAAAAGCAGCGGAAAGTACAGCCTTGTGTGGGCAGAACCCATCTGCCGCAACAGCCGCACGGACAGATACCTCGCAAGCATATATTTCGACACAAATGGCACAACTTTGAATTTATTCTACTATAAAGGCAAGACTACATTCAAATATTTTATAAATTTGTCGTCTAAAGCAATAAGGAGATAAATGGATAAAAAACTGATCATAATACCCACTTACAACGAAAAGGAGAACATAGAGAAGATTCTTCGTGTTCTGTTTTCGCTGAAGGAAGGCTATGAAGTGCTTATCATAGACGACAATTCCCCCGATGGTACGGCCGGCATAGTGAAAACGCTTCAGACAGAATTCCAGGACAGGCTGCATCTGATGCAGAGGGCAGGCAAACTGGGCCTTGGCACCGCCTATATCGCCGGTTTCAAATGGGCTGTGGAGCGCGCCTATGACTATATATTCGAGATGGATGCCGATTTCAGCCACGACCCCAACGACCTTGTCCGCCTATATGAGGCATGCTCGAAGGAAGGGGCAGATCTTGCAATCGGCAGCCGATACTGCAAGGGCGTGAATGTTGTGAACTGGCCTATGAAGCGCGTGCTGATGAGCTGGGGTGCCTCCAAGTATGTTAAGCTGGTGCTGGGCATTCCGGTTAACGACTGCACCGCAGGCTTCGTGTGCTACAGGCGCAAAGTCCTGGAAACCATACAGTTGGATAAAATAAAGATGAAAGGCTATGGCTTCCAGATAGAAATGAAGTACAAAGCCTTCAAGCTTGGTTTCAAAATCAAAGAGGTGTCCGTAATTTTCCGCGACCGCACGGAAGGGGCATCGAAGATGAGCAGCAGCATCTTCGGAGAGGCATTCTGGGGCGTAATCAAACTAAGATTCACCAAAAAAATCTAAGCCTGCGCTCCACTAGCAGAGACGCAAGCCTATACGCTTTCTTTCAAGGTCGACGCTGATAACGCTCACCTTTATTTTCTGGTTCAGACGCAGCACCTTTGAAGGGTCTGAAAGGCCGCGCACGCCCATCTGGGACACATGGATGAGTCCGTTTTCATGGACGCCTATGTTCACGAACGCGCCGAAAGCCGTGATATTTGTTACTATTCCCGGTAGCTCCATACCCTCGTGCAAATCTTCAATATCATGGATATCATCGGCAAAAGAGAAATCCTGGGCCTCTGTGCGCGGGTCTCTTGAAGGTTTGCGAAGTTCGGAGATTATATCATTGATGGTTGGAAGGCCGAAATCGGCCTCAACATAATTTTCCGCCACAATCTTGCCGCAAAGTTCCGAGTTTGAAACAAGCTCTGCAGGGCTTACGCCAAGGTCTGCAGCCATCCTGTCCACAATATGGTAGGATTCCGGATGAACGGCGGAATTATCCAGAGGATTGGCGGCATCGGCAATGCGAAGGAAGCCGGCGCACTGTTCGAAGGCCTTGTCTCCCAGACGCTTCACCTTCTTCAGCTGGGCGCGGGATGTGTATGAACCTATTTCGTTGCGGTATGCAACAATGTTTGCGGCAAGGCCGGGACCTACTCCCGACACATAGGCCAGAAGGTATTCAGAGGCTGTATTAAGGTTCACTCCGACACTGTTTACGCAGCTTTCAACCGTATTGTCCAGTTTTTCCTTCAGGAGAGTCTGGTCCACGTCGTGCTGATACTGCCCCACTCCAAGGGATTTCGGGTCTATCTTCACCAGTTCGGAGAGAGGGTCCATAAGACGTCTGCCTATGGAAACCGCGCCGCGGACGGTAAGGTCATAATCAGGGAATTCCTTGCGGGCAATCTCAGAGGCCGAATAGATGGACGCACCGTCCTCGTTAACCGTATACACCTTTATACCCTCCGGCACAGGAACCTTGCGCAGGAACTCTTCAGTTTCCCTTCCCGCAGTTCCGCTGCCCACGGCAATCACTTCCGGTTTGTATTTCTCTATCATGGAGGCAACTGCCTGTATGGCCTTGATTCTGTCGTTCACAGGAGGATGAGGGAAGATGGCTTGGGTATGAAGCAGGGCGCCGGTCTCGTCCAGGCAAACAACCTTGCAGCCTGTGCGGAAGCCGGGGTCTATGGCCATCGTTCTTTTTCCACCCACAGGTGAAGCCAGAAGAAGCTGGCGCAAGTTCTCGCCGAAAATGCGTATAGACTCCACATCCGCCTTCTCCTTTGCAATCCTTAGGGCATCGGTGGTGATTGAGGGCACAAGCAGACGCTTGAAAGCGTCATCTATAGCCTCATTCAGGACCTTGCGGGTACTGTCCGATGGATATGGCTTGCCTTTGGAGAATTCATAGTAGATTTTCTTGCCGCAAGCTTCGGAATCGGCATCAATTTTCAAGGAAAGGATACCCTCCGATTCCGCGCGCAGAACTGCCAGGAGCTGATGCGATGCCATACGGTCCAGAGGCATGGAAAAATCAAAGTACGAACGGTATTTTGATGCCTCCGGATTGCTGTCTGCCGCTTTGGATTTCTTGCACAGAAGACGGCGGCGGGAGAATATCTGCCGCAGGGAGTCGCGCACCACTGCAGTTTCACTGAGGCGTTCGGCAATGATGTCCTTCGCCCCGGCAAGGGCAGCCTCGGCATCGGCCACATCAGCTTTCACAAAAGCTTTGGCCTCCGAATACGGGTCACGGACCCGGATATCCCAGAGTCTGTCTGCAAGAGGTTCCAGGCCCAGCTCTTTCGCAACGGTTGCACGCGTGCGGCGCTTCGGCTTGTATGGGAGGTACATGTCTTCCAAGGCCGTGGCATCTACGCAGTCTTCTATGCTTTTACGTAATTCGGGACTTAGTTTGCCAAGGGATTCGATGGTTTCAAGGATGGTGTTCTTGCGCTTCTCCATCTCTGTGAAGACCTCTGTCCAGTGTCGCACCTCGGCAACTTCAACCTCGTCCAGGCCACCCGTGCGCTCTTTGCGGTAGCGGCTCACAAAAGGGATTGTGGCACCGTCGGCGAAAAGTTCCACACAATTTTCCACCTGCCATTCCTTAATCTGCAGTTTCTCTGCTATACAGCGGATATATATTTCCTTCATAAAATTATTTTAATCGTGACTAACTTCCTGCAGACGCGAACGGTATGCAGTGAAGATCTTGGATTTGGACACGAAGCCCAGATAGGTCCTGTCCATGGTTACAACCGGGAGATTCCATGCGCCGGTCTTTTCAAACTTGTCCATAACCTCCTGCATGCTGTCTGTATTGTAGATATAGTCCGGTGCCGATTGCATGAAATTATACACATGCACCTTGTTGTAGAGTTCTCTCTTGAACATATCGCTGCGTATATCATCCAGAGCCACGAAACCCTGGAAACGCTTGCGGCTGTCTATAACCGGGAAAATGTTGCGGTTACTGTGGGCGACGGCATCCACGAATTCACCCAGGGAGGCATCTATATTCACCGCCTTGAAATCGGACTCCAGGAAATCGCTTACTTTCAGAAGCGTAAGCACGGCCTGGTCCGAATCGTGGGTAAGAAGTTCTCCCTTGGATGCGATGCGTTTGGTATAGATTGAATAGGGATCCACCGCATGGGCAATGCCATAGGAGATGGTGGATGTTATAATCAGAGGGATAAGGAGCTCATAGCCACCGGAAATCTCCGCAATAAGGAATATAGCCGTCATTGGCGCCTGCATTACGCCGGCCATGAGTCCGGCCATACCCACAAGCACGAAATTCGCCTCAGGCACGCTGTAGGCATCCGCCATTGGAAGAAGGTTTATGGAGCGCGAGACCACAAATCCCACCATTCCTCCTATGAAAAGTGTCGGGCCGAAGGTTCCTCCCACACCGCCACCGGCATTTGTGAAAGTCATGCTGAATACCTTCACAAAGATAATCAGGGTGAAGAATACCGGAATGAGCACAGGCTTGGACATGAAGAATGCAAGCGGGGTCTGCCCCTCCAGGGCGGGCGTCCTGCCCAGCAGAAGATCCTGGAGAACGCCATAACCCTCGCCATAAAGAGGCGGAAACAGGTATATGAGCATACCCAGACAGGCAGCGCATACGGCCCATTTCACATATGGATTACGAACCTGCTTTGCCTTGTCCTCCAGCCACATTGTGGTTTTGTTGAAATATAGGCTGAAACCCGAGCATATCACGCCAAGGGCAATATATGCAGGGATATTTTTCATGGAAAAGGTAGTAAGTTCACAAGCAAAAGGCGAAGCCATGCCTGTGAAAATATAGGACACCACCGTGGCGGACACCGTACTAAGCAGCAGAGGAATCATGCTGCTCATTGAAATATTGAACAGCAGAATCTCCAGAGTGAAAAGGATACCTGCAAGCGGGGCCTTGAAGATGCCCGCAATTGCGCCTGCCGCACCGCAGCCGAGAAGAATGGTAACCTCCTTGTGCCCCATGCCCATCCATCGGGCAACATTGGAGCCGATTGCGGCGCCGGTATAAACAATGGGAGCCTCGGCGCCCACGGAACCGCCCATACCTATGGTGATACTGCTTGTGAGAATGCTGCTCCACATGTTATGGGAGCGTATCTTGCTTTCGTTCTTGGAAACAGCCACCAGAACCTTGGTTACGCCATGGCCGATATTGTCCCTGACCACATATTTTACAAGAAGCAGAGAAACCAGCATACCCATGCCTGGGAGGATGACATACATGAACGAATGTTCACTGTCTATCCATCCGGTGGCATGGGTACGTATGAAATGTACCAGAAAATCAAGCAGTACGGCTGCAAGACCACAGGCGGTACCTACAACCAATGACAATACAAGAAGAAGGTCCCGTCGGGCAAATCCGGAAGCGAAGCGGAAAAGCCTATTCCTGGTCCGATGCTTCTTCGTCGCCACTTGAATACTGTGAGATATTGTCGTCAGGAAGGTTGTCTGAATCGTCTGAATCTCCTGCAGAATCGTCTCCGTCCGAATTCAGCCAGCTTTCAATATCCTCTGCGGCATCAACACTTACGTCTACCTTTACAAGAGCAATGGTATCTTCAGTTTCTATGGTAACGGCATAGAATACCGTTCCATCCGGTTTATCATATCTGTTGGCGTCCGGAAGATAATCTGCCAGACCTTTGGGATATTTCTCTTCAAATGCAGCACGCAGCACGTCATCCATGTTTTCGTAGCTGACAACCCTTCTTTTCTTAGTGTCCATATTTGTTTGAATGTGAATCAAATTATGGTGCAATAATACATTAAAAATATAATGACGCCAAATTTATTTACATTTTGTTAGGCAGCTGGATTCCAAGTATTCCCATGGCCTTTCTAAGCACGCGGGAGATGGCATCAATAAGGGCCAGACGGCAGGCCATCACAGAGGCATCGCTTTCCTTCAGGATAGGTGTCTCGTGATAGTACTGGTTGAACTCCTTGGCCAGTTCATAGGCATAGTTCGCAACCAGTGCAGGCGAATGGGCCTGTGCAGCTTCGGCAATCTTGTCCGGGAATCCGGCAAGAATCTTCACGATGCGTGTTTCCTTGGCACTGAGCTCCACATTGCCGGAAAGTTTGTCTGCAGAGTAATCAACTCCCTGCTCAGCCGCTTTGCGAAGGATTGAACAGATGCGGGCGTGGGTATACTGGATGAATGGACCGGTATTGCCGTTGAAGTCGATGGACTCTTTAGGGTCGAAAAGCATGGTTTTCTTCGGATCCACCTTGATGATGAAGTATTTCAGGGCACCAAGGCCTATCATATGGAAAAGCTGCTCCTGCTCCTCAGTGCTCATGCCGTCCAGTTTGCCAAGCTCCAGTGAGGTCTCCTTTGCCGTGCGGTACATGTCGTTGATAAGGTCATCGGCATCCACAACAGTTCCCTCGCGGGATTTCATCTTGCCCTCCGGAAGCTCCACCATGCCGTATGACATGTGATATATGGCATCGCTCCAGTCAAAGCCCAGTTTCTTGAGGATAAGTTTCAGCACCTGGAAATGGTAGTTCTGCTCGTTACCCACAACATAGATTTCCTCGTCCAGCTTGTACTCTTCGAAACGCTGTTTTGCTGTGCCCAGGTCCTGGGTCATATACACCGATGTGCCGTCCTTGCGAAGAAGGAGTTTGCGGTCCAGGCCGTCGGCAGTGAGGTCGCACCAGACGCTGCCGTCAGGCATCCTTTCAAGAACGCCCATATCCAGACCCTTCTGTACAAGGGCCTTGCCGTTAAGGTAGGTCTGAGATTCGTAGTAGATGCGGTCGAAACTGATGCCCAGGTCTCCGTAGGTCTTGTTGAAACCCTCGTACACCCAACTGTTCATCTTTTCCCACAGGGCGCGGACCTCGGGATCTCCGTTCTCCCACTTGAACAGCATCTGCTGGGCCTCCAGAAGCGAAGGCGAATTCTTTTCCGCCAGCTCTTTGGCTGCCTCCGCCTCCATACCTTCGGAAACATATTTCTCTGTTAGCTCCGCCACCTCTTTCTTGTAGATGTCGTTGAAAGCCACATAGCAATCACCCACAAGGTGGTCACCCTTCTTGCCGCTGGTCTGCGGGGTGGCGCCGTTGGCTGTCTTCAACCATGCAAGCATGCTTTTGCAAATATGTATACCCCTGTCATTCACAAGGTTAACCTTGATAACATTATGTCCTGCAGCAGCAAGAAGCTCGGACACGGACCAGCCAAGAAGGTTGTTGCGTATGTGGCCCAGATGCAAAGGCTTGTTGGTGTTCGGAGAAGAGAACTCCACCATGATGGTTTTGCCGCTTGACGGCAGCTGGCCGTAGTTTTCGGCCGATGCGATGTCCTTTAGCACAGCGTTCCAGTACAATGGTGAAAGACAGATGTTAAGGAAGCCTTTCACTACATTGAACGATTGTATCTCCGGGTTGTGTTCAGTGATATAGGCACCTATAGCCTGCGCTGTGGCATCGGGTGCAAGATGACTTATTTTCAAAAGCGGAAAGACCACAAGGGTGTAATCTCCTTCAAACTCTTTTCGCGTAGGGCTAAGCTGAAGCATTCCAAGTTCAACTTTCTGGCCGTACAGCGCCTCCACAGCCTCCTGGGCCTTATGGGCAATAAAAATATCCGGGTTCATTATATATGTATATCTATAAATAACTTTTTAGCAGCTTGCTGCGTGAATTGCTTTTCAATTTGCGTATTGCCTTTTCCTTTATCTGGCGCACACGTTCACGGGTGAGGCCGAAGGTGTCCCCTATCTCTTCCAGGGTCATTTCCTGACAGCCTATGCCGAAAAAGGCGCGCAATATCTCCCTTTCCCTTGGGGCAAGGGTCTGAAGCGAGCGCTCTATCTCCGTAGTGAGGCTCTCGTTCACCAGACTGCGGTCTGCATTCGGAGAGTCATCATTCACAAGCACGTCCAGCAGGCTGTTGTCCTCACCTTCAACGAAAGGAGCGTCAACACTCACATGACGGCCCGATACGCGCATCGCGTCACTTATCTTCTCTGTTGGTATGTCCACCAGTTCTTCCAGTTCCTCGGCTGAAGGCATACGCTCATACTCCTGCTCGAACCTGGACTGGGCCTTGTTTATCTTGTTCAGGGCACCAACCTGGTTCAACGGCAGGCGCACTATCCTGGACTGTTCCGCCAGAGCCTGCAGTATGCTTTGCCTTATCCACCATACAGCGTAGGAAATAAACTTGAATCCGCGGGTCTCGTCAAACTTCTCCGCAGCCTTGATTAGGCCCAGGTTGCCCTCGTTGATGAGGTCCGGCAGACTGAGGCCCTGATTCTGGTACTGTTTCGCAACGGATACCACAAAACGAAGGTTGGCACGGGTCAGTTTTTCCAAAGCCTGCTTGTCTCCTTTGCGTATGCGCTGGGCAAGTTCAACTTCCTCTTCCACTGTAACCATCTCCTCACGTCCTATCTCCTGAAGATATTTGTCCAGGGAGGCACTCTCACGATTGGTGATGGATTTGGTGATTTTCAACTGTCTCATATAGTTTAGTTTAGTTCGTTTAGCCTGGTTCCGTCCGGAAATCAGAAGGTTACAGGAAGAATCTCTTCTTTTCCGTCCCTCATCACCGTAAGTTCAGCACTGTCTCCCGGCCTGAACTGGCTTATGGCCTCCTGGAGAGTGGCAAAACTGTTAACCTTGGCAGTGTTTACGGAAATGAGCACGTCACCGCTTCTCAATCCCGCCCTGTCTGCCGGTCCTCCAACCTGTACCTCATTGATATATACGCCCATCGGAGCGGAAAGTTTCAATTGCGAAGCCATATTGGCATCAACATTCGCAACGGTAACACCAAGCATGGCCCTTTGTACAGAGCCGAATTCGATAAGGTCATCGGCAATTTTGTGCACCATATTGGAAGGGATTGCGAATGAATAACCGGCGTAAGAGCCTGTCTGGGATATGATTGCAGTGTTTACTCCCACCAGCTGGCCGGCCTTGTTCACAAGCGCGCCGCCGGAGTTGCCCGGGTTCACGGCCGCATCGGTCTGTATGAAAGACTCTATCTTCAGCTCTCGGGAATAGTTGGGCATGCTGCGACCCTTGGCGCTTACGATACCCGCTGTGATTGTGGAGCGGAGATCATACGGACTGCCTATGGCTATCACCCACTCTCCAAGGCGCAGCTGGTCCGAATCCGCAAAAGCCACGGTTGGCAGATTGCCGGCATCAATCTTTATGATGGCCACATCGGTTGCCGGATCCGTGCCGATGATGCGTGCGGGATAGCTCTGATTGTTGTTCAGGGTAACTTCAATGCGGCTGGCATCGCCCACAACGTGATTGTTTGTGACAATGTAGCCGTCGGAGCGGATTATTACGCCGCTGCCGCTGCCATACTGTTCCCTGGTGCTGCCGGATGCCCCTCCCAGGAAGAAATCGAAGATGCTGTTCGGACGTGTGGCATGCACAGGGACTGCCACTTTGACATACACAACAGCGTCAACACAACTTTCCGCGGCATAGGTGAAGTCCGGATATTCCGATGCGCCAAGATTCACGGTCCTGTAGGAATTGCCGTCCTGAATCTGGAGTATTGTTGGTTCCGGAGCCTGTGAAAGCAGGCGTTCCGTAATGAAATATGCGCTTGCACCGCCCGCAACAAGGGAAACGGCAAGCGTAAGGATAATGTTTTTAGAACTCTTACTCATAACTTTGTCAAAGATAGATTATTTTTATTATATTTGTATGCTTAAAACGGATTATAATTAGTAAAGTTAAAATATGAAACTTATCATTTCAAGTTCAGAACTTCTGAAAGGTACGATGGCTGTATCAAAAGCCATTCCAGCAAAGAGCTCACTGCCAATTCTGGAGAACTTTTTGTTTGACCTTCAGGGTAGCACTCTGGAAATCACAGCTTTCGACCAGGAGCTGGCTCTCCGCACGAAAGTAGAGGTTGAATCCGGTGTGGAGGATGGCAGGATTGCCGTTCCGGCACGTCATCTGATGGATCTTTTGAAAGAGCTTCCGGACCAGCCAATCACCATCCAGACCGTTAAAGAGAATTACTTCGAGTGTCTTTGGATGGGCGGCGAATCCACCCTGCCATACTTCAACGCAGACGAATATCCGCAGATCACAACCACGGACGAAACAGCTGTAAGCATAAGTTTCCCTGCACAGGCTCTTGTGGACGGCATCGCAAGCACAATCTACGCAACTGACGACGATGAGATGCGTCCGGTAATGAACGGTATACTCTTCGACATGACAGAGGCCGGCACCACACTGGTTGCATCGGATTCCCGCAAGCTTATCTGTTACACCACAACAGACGTGAAGGCTGAACAGCAGAGCAGTTTCATTCTTCACAAGAAACCTGCTGCAATCCTGCGTTCCATCATAGGCAAAGAGGTTGAGGATGTTCAAATCACATACGACGCAAAGAACGCGGTGTTCACTTTCGGCAAGACAATGGTTGTATGCCGCCTCATCGTGGGCCGCTACCCTAAATACCGTGACGTCATACCTCAGAACAACAGCAACGTTCTGAAAATAGACCGCCTGCAGCTGCTGAACTGCGTGAAACGCGTTTCAGTATGCTCCAACAAGGCATCCAATTCCATCAAGTTCGACCTCAAGAGTAACAATCTGGAGGTATCGGCACAGGATCTGGGCTTCAGCATTGCGGCACACGAGACCACAAAATGCCAGTATGACGGAGAAGAACTCCAGATAGGTTTCAAATCAACCTTCCTCGTGGAGATTCTGAACAATCTGGGCAGCAGCGAAATTGTTATCAAATTCGCAGATTCCCGCCGTGCAGCCCTTCTTCTTCCGGGAGACGAAGGAGAGCAGAACGAGAAGATCTGCGCAATCCTGATGCCTATCCAAATCTGACACTAGCCGATGGAATTGTCATTGAAAAAGCCGCTTCTCTTCTTTGATATAGAGAGTACGGGCTTGAATATTGCCAGCGACAGCATAGTGGAGCTTAGCTTCGTGAAGATAAAACCTTGCGAAGACGGTTCCAACGAGACCGTCATCAAAACCTGGCGTCTGTGCCCGTGGGACTATGAGCACAACTGCCAGAAGAAGATGGACCCGGGAGCGGAGAAGGTGCACGGCATTTCCGATGCCGATGTTGCCGGATGTCCGAAGTTCCAGGATGTCGTAAGCGAGATTGGCAGTTTCATGGCCGATTCGGACCTTGCGGGCTTCAATTCGGCGAAATTCGATCTTCCCATGCTTGCAGAGGAATTCGAACGCGTACGAACATACTGCCACAAGAACTTCAAGATGGATTTGCACGACAAGAAGATGGTGGACGTGCAGAACATTTTCCATCAGAGGGAACCGCGCAACCTGAAAGCGGCGCACATATTTTATTGCGGATGCGATTTCGAAGGTGCGCATGGTGCCGAGGCCGATACGGTTGCAACCTATGAGGTTCTGAAAGGACAGCTGGACCGCTATCCTTATGACAAGGAGACGAATCCGGACGGTTTGCAGAATGATATGGAATGGCTTGCACAATACTCTACCGGAGCACGCAAGACAGTGGACTATGCCGGAAGGATAGTACTGAACGCGAACGATGAACCCATAATCAGCTTCGGCAAACACAAGGGCAAGACAGTGCGTGAGGTATTCAATACGGAGATATCATATTTCGACTGGATAGCCAAAGGCGAATTCACTCTGGACACAAAACGCCAGTTCGCACGTCTGAGGGAAGAATATGCAGCCCAGGCAAAGGCAGCCGACGAAGAGGCGAAAAAGAAGCCGGCAAGCGAGGATGCCCTGAAGGATCTGATGGGAAAATTCAATTCCGGAAAACTGTTCTAGACAGACGATGAATATCCTCGTACAGAATGCGGCAGGGAAATGCCTGATGCGCCCGGACACAAGCATCAACAGGGAGAACGGAGACTTTTATGTTCCCGATGACGTGGATGCAGTGGGATGGAGCCCAGCCCTGTTTGCACGCATTTCAAAAGCCGGCAAGGCAGTGCAGCCGGAATTTGCAGCACGGTATTACGACAGTTTTGCCTTTGGAGTGCTGCTCCACCCAAGTTGTGAAACAAGGGACGGCAAGGCCCATTACTGCAAGGCATGCGCAGCAATATACGACAACAGCACGCTTATCCCCTATCCTCTTTTCAGCGCAGAAACGCTGGATGATACAGACAAGTCATTTTACGTTGCAAAAGACGGTAAAGAAGTGTATCTTTGCAAGCTGGAAGGATTGAGGGACAGACTGGAGCAGGCAATTGCAAAATGCAGCAGCCACAGTTCCGTCAGGATTGGAGACATGGTGGCGGTAGAACTTGCAGGGGTAGAGGACCTGGCTGTGCGCGACAGTGCATCATGTAGCCTGGAAGCCAGGTTTGACAGCAACAAGATCATTGATATAAAGATTATATTTTAAAGACAGGCGGCCCTGCGCCGTATGTCATTTGCCGGAGTAGCTCAGCTGGTTAGAGCGTCGCATTCGTAACGCGAAGGTCGTGGGTTCGATTCCCACCTTCGGCTCTATAATACCAGGGGCTCCGCCCCTTTATACCCCGCGGCTCCCAACCTTTCGTATTTTGCATTCCAATGAATAAGCAATTCCAGTGTCAGCTCATTTTTGCAAAATACACGGTCTCCGCCGGTGCGCTGAAGCGCACTTGTTAATACCCCGCGGCAAAAAAATCTTATATGGCAATTCATAATGAAATAATCGTGATTGGTGCGGGGGCAGCGGGACTTATGGCGGCAATTGCGGCGCCGGGGGCCATCGTGTTGGAAAAAATGCCAAGACCCGCACGCAAGATGATGATTACCGGCAAAGGGCGTTGCAATTTCACCAATGTGAAGCCATGGCAGGAGTTCAACACCCACATTCATCCAAAGGCCAACGTAATCAGGAGCGCCTTTTATGCCCTTCCTCCGGAAAAAGTGATTGAAATGCTGGAACAGGCCGGTCTGCCCTGCGTGGTGGAACGTGGAGAAAGAGCCTTCCCGGAAAGCCACAAGGCATCGGATGTCGTAGACACACTTGTGGACCTTGCCAACAAGGCAGGCAGCCGCATAATCTGCAACTGCGGTGTAACATCCATTGAAAAATCCAACGAGGGCTTTGTTCTGGGCACCACAAAAGGGGTGCGTTACAGTTGTAATAAGTTGATAATAACCTGCGGAGGACTTTCCTACCCTACGACAGGTTCTACTGGAGACGGTCTGCGCTTCGCCCGTGCCATGGGACACAATGTAACAAGGCTTTATCCGTCCTTGACAGCCCTTGTCCCGAAGGGATACAAGAACACCGAAGCCGTTTTGGAAGATGCCGTCTTTGCCGATGAAGATCTTGTGCCGCCATCTGCGAAACACATCCACAGAAACTATCCGTTCGGCCCGGTGGGCAAACAGTATTACGGCCGAAGCATGAAGAACGTAGGGCTGGACCTTATTGTGGACGGAGAAATTGTGCAAAGCGAGTTCGGAGACATAGATTTCACCGACGGAGGTCTGGAGGGCCCTATCGGATACAAAGTGTCACGCAGAGCGGTGAAGGCTCTCGAGAACGGGAGCAAGGTGGCCGTGCAGATAAATTTCAAGAAGGACGAGCGCCCGCTTAAGTTTGATATTGCAGGTTACGTGGGTTACGAGCGCGCCGTTGTGACAGCCGGAGGCGTATCCACCGACGATATAATCCCCAAATCCATGGAATCCCGCCTGGTGCCGGGACTGTATTTTGCAGGCGAAGTACTTGATATTGACGCAGATACCGGCGGATATAACCTTCAGCTTGCATTCTGCACCGGCTATCTTGCCGGCACCCACGCCAACAAATAGAGTCTATTGATACTGACGGATGCGTACTTCGATGTCTGTATCCGAAAGGAGTTCTTCCACACGGGAGATCTCTGTGCTGCCGTAATGATATGGGAACAGGAAACGCGGCTTGATGATGCGGGCCGCATTGGCACACTGCTCCGGAGTCATGGTATATGGAAGATTGCAAGGCAGGAAGGCAACATCAATATCCTGGTAATTCTCCATGTCAGGGATATCCTCCGTATCACCCGCAACATAAATACGGAAGCCGTCAAGGCTTAGGATATATCCGTTGTCACGTCCCTTGGGGTGGAAATTGAGTTTCTCCTGTGAATAGTTATATGCCGGAACAGCGCACACCTGCCAATCCAGTTCCAGGGACATTCTGTGAACCGGCTCCAAAGTGATAATAAGCATATTGCGTGTAGCATCACTGCCCAGAGCCGCACGAAGAGCCGCCGCACCTGCAGGATTAATGAAAATTTTGCATCCCGGTTTATACAGCTGGCAGATGGCAGCGGGGTCCAGATGGTCGTGATGCTCGTGAGTGATGAAGATATAATCGGCTTTCGGGAAGCTGCTGTAATCTGTTGCAGGTTCCTGTGATTCTCCAACAGGGTCGAAATAAAAAACCTTATCCTTGTAGGTGAAATAGAGGCTTCCGTGCTTGATGCAGTGGAATTCCACATTTTCCCCGTTTGCAGCCTGGAATACATCAACTCCGGCTTCGGCATTGTCACATGCCATGAACATTGTAGACATGAGTCCCATAATTATAATTCTAAAAAGTTTCATTTCTGTTGCAGATAAATATAAGGCTACTTGATTTCTATGGTCTTACGAAGGCGTATGTCCTCGCTGCTGGCTCCGATGCGGAATTCGAATTCACCGGGCTCCACAGTCCACTGCATATTC
>JAKSKO010000050.1 GCA_024401715.1 Bacteroidales bacterium | reverse complement strand
CGAACTTTGCGAGCGCGTAGGTTATCAGGACAACCTCCTTGTTAAAGCCGAGATCTTCCACCTGTGGGTAGTGGAGGCTCCGCAGTGTGTTGCCAACGAGTTCCCTGCCGACAAAGCTGGTCTTCACGTACTGTTCGTACCTTCAGAGGCTCCTTACCATGAGCGCAAGGTTTGCCTGCTGAACGGCCCTCACACTGTTCTCAGCCCTGTAGGTTACCTCAGCGGCCTCAATACGGTGAAGGAGTGCTGCGAGGATCCTGAGATTGGCGCATTCGTGAAGAAAGTAATGTTCGACGAGCTTATGCAGACTCTCAACCTCCCTATGGAGGAGCTCCAGAAGTTCGCTGCCGACGTTATGGACCGATTCAAGAATCCGTTCGTAAAACATTTCGTGACTTCAATCATGCTTAACAGCTTCCCTAAATTCAAGACCCGCGACCTTCCTGGTCTGAAGACCTATCTTGAGCGCAAGGGTGAGCTTCCTAAAGGCCTGGTTCTTGGTCTTGCCGGCATCATCACCTATTACAAGGGCGGCAAACGCGGCGAGGACGAGATTGTTCCTAACGACGATCCGAAGATCATGGACGCACTGAAGGCTCTCTGGGCAACAGGCGACGTTGCTGCAGTGGCTAAAGGTGTTCTGGCCGACGAGTTCATCTGGGGCGAGGACCTCAACGCAATCCCTGGCCTCACAGACATGCTCACCGCCAACCTTGCCCTCATCCAGGAGAAAGGTATGCGCGAGGCCGTTAAGAGCATCCTGTAAATAGAATACCGATCCCCGCAGCGCGAATCCCCAGCCTCATTTTCGAGGCGAGGCTGGAGACGCAAGTGTCGAACACAGAGCGCGAAACCGCTACTGAAATCCCCAGCCGTTCCACGAAAGTGAGGCTGGGGATTTTTATGGCTCGGGGACAGGGAGCGTCAGGTGCTATTGGTCACTCAATTGTTCCCCTGTAAGTCGGTCCAGCTCACGCATATCAATCTTCAGTATTCTGGACAGACGTTTGTTTGATGCATGACAACGTTTGCGCAAATATGATACGACCGCATACTTCTGATTTTTTGTAAGTAGGTTAACATTCTTTACCCCAAAGCGCGAATCCGAATAATCAATAGTCTCGGCAAGTATTTCAAGATCGTTATAACGAATATTTCCTGCCACATACTTAGCCTCTTCAGTATCTGAATTTGTCAACGCCAATGACTTGTAGAATTCTGTCCGTCCCTTGAACAGACGTTCAACAAAACGATAATCCACAAATGATCTGACTTCAAGACTATTGTCCTCTTTTACCATCAGTCCCGACTTCGACAAATCATAATGAGTATGAAGGATTTCTTTCTGGAGACGCCTGACGCCAATATCTCTTCCAAGAGTACCTTGTAGGCTTGAGGCATTGAAATAACATTCAAAAGATGACCACATATAGTCTTCAGGCCGGTCAACGATATGTGCCTTAACCGGATTTAGAAGTACATACGAAATACATTTCCTCAGATAAAGATTATCGGTAATTTCTATCGGTTCTGACTTGACCTTTCTATACATATGGGTATTGCCGTGCTCGCGCAAAACATATCTACCATAGTCAGTTTTAAACCGATTGATGAAAGATAAGGCATTGTCATGGCCGGAACACCTTATTACGAAATGAGAGTGCGTTGTCATGTGGCAATAACATATAATTTCCACGTTATACCTATACGCCACGACTGCACTTATTTTTATCGCCATCTGATAGTCATTTTCGCAGGAATATACAATTCCATTTTTGGTCCCGTCCGTGCATACGTGGTAATAGTGAATTTCTTTGTTTGCAAGCATTTTTTGTTTCAATATTACTACGGATATATCACAACTCCAATACATAGAAGCAGATTTTGTGATTTTTAGCGTCTTTTGTAAATTTTGAAATTTTCTGATTCGCCGTAGCTTCTGGATAAGATTAACTGACTGGCGCTTTCCCATATACGGAACTGCTCTCCACTCTATTTTTTTGTGGTCACTCACGAATAAAAAAGGATGGTCCTTGAATCAGCAGGGGCCATCCTTTTTTATATGTATAAGAGTCTATCGACTAATTTGTTGCATCTGTTACTAGGCGGAGAAGCATTCCGCCATCCATAACACTGCTGCGCAGTTGAACATTTTTCGGGCTATCTTCATATCTAATATTCAAGGACCAAAATGACTTGTCAGCTGGTACATTAATGGTAGACGATAGATAATGTCCAGTACCCGGACCATAGATGGTATTATTGTCACGTCGGTGGCCACCAACAGGAAGAAAGACGAGGTTTGCATCATCTAACTCAGCCTCAGTATACGTCAGCTTAGTAGGATTCAAAGTCGCATTGTCAGGAGCTATTACCAAACCGTTCTTCCCATTTACACTTACAAAATTAAACTTATTTTCTCCTCTGTTATTAACAAGATACATCCACTCTTCACTTGAGAGAGCATAATAAATAGCTTCGCTGCCATCTACAGAAATCTTGTTAGACTCATTACAGAAAAGACTGGTATCGTATGCGCCTGATGTAAATGATGATATTGCTTTAGTCAAAGTGCTTGCCCAAGAGAAATAACTGATGTGACTAGTGTTCCATTTACCATTACTTGTTGCAACTTTATGCTGGTCATCTTCAAAGTGCAAATTCCTTGATGCGTCTGCCCATAAGTTCGCTCTGGAGAAGTATACCCTTTTAGTGCCGCTAACACTGAACTTTGCTGGTATAACCTCGCGTGATTCCAACTGGCAAACAGCATTGATTGATTTTCCTACACCCCTTGATTGTACTCCAAAACTGTAGAAATAGCCTTTAGTCTGCTCTACGTGAATTGTCTGATGACCTTCTTCTGTGTTCTTTGCCACAGCAGCATAGATTATTTGGGCTCCGTTTGCGCTTGCTTTTACACCTGAAAGTGTTACATCGATATCACCAATTTCTCCCTGTCCGACACTAACTCCGTCCTTTGTAATATCAAGAACACATTCATCGCTCATACCACAAAGTGTCACTTCTCGGATTTCAGTGTTTTTCTCCAGTCCGGTGCAGATGAGGCGCATTATGGATGTAGCGAAAGAGAAGTCAGCAATCTGGTCCTGGATTTCAGGAGTACCAGATGTGTAATCCAGTGTCGCATAAGCAACGAAAGGAATATTGTTGGCAGAGGTAGCGCCAGTCTGCTCTGACATGTCCAAACTCACCTTACCATCGCTGATTTCAGGGGCAGAAGCAAATTTGTTGCTGTAAACAAGAGTAAGTTTGGATGCTCCAGTCTGAGGTTCTGCGATCTCTGTTCCGGTCAGAACAGCGTAATAATCCTTATTGTCCTTAAGAGATACCGTGAGCTCTCCAAGGCAGTTTGCACCGTCATAGACATACACCTTGTCGCCTTCCACCCATTTTACTCTGGTAGTGTTCACGAGTTCAGCTTTGGTGTCATCACCAGGAACATATTCGCCAAGGATACCGTTTACCGACACTGAGATTGTACCGGTGTACTCCTGCCCAAGTCCTTTCTCCTTGTTACAAGAGCCGAACACCATCGTCATCATGGCGATGGATGCCATCAAAATCTTGTTGATTCTTTTCATCTCGTTATATTTTAAATATCATTATACTCTTGAAATTCTGTTGGATATCCACGGCTCACGCAGAGGATGTTTTCAGCAGTGAGGTTTATCACCTTCACGCTTGGAGCGGAGTATTTTTCCTGCTCCTGCAATTCATTGTTTTTGACGCTTTCTTTAATCATAACTGTTATTGATTATTTTTTTTGATTTTATCGGGATATATGGGCACAACAAAGTACCCGCCCGCTGTCCAATGGGCGGGCTACGGGCAGAAACTTTATTAAATGTAGGATACTAACTTGCTAAGTATTAGGCAGTTGCTTACCCCCCCCAGATTGGAGGAAGAAGAGAATTTAGTATTATATGTTTCCATCGTAAGCATTGCGTCGCAAAGTTACTTATTTTTTCTAAAACTGCACTATAAATTTTAACAGCGAATCCCCAGCCTCATTTTTGAGGCGAGGCTGTAGACGCAGGTGTTGAACACAGAGCGGGAAAGCAATACTGAAATCCCCAGCCGTTCCACGAAAGTGAGGCTGGGGATTTTTCTGGCTCGGGAACAATGTCCGAGGGCTGAAAGCGCTAAAGGCGGACAGGCTGGTGGCGGGGAACCAGGAGAACCATGAGGGCCCAGGCAAGAAGATAGGCCAGGCCGCAGAACAGGAACATCGCAAAGTAGCCGGCAGGCTTGCCGTCATAGCCAAGGAAGGTGAAGGCTTCCCCACTCTTCTCGGAGAAATCGAAAAGCCATCCGGCAGCCTTCTGCACCACCATCGCACCAATACCGCCAGCCATGGCTCCTATGCCTGTGACCGTTGCAACGGCGGATTTCGGGAAAAGGTCTCCGATAGTGGAGAAAAGGTTGGCGCTCCATGCCTGATGCGCCGCCCCGGCAATGCCTATCAGGACAGCCGGAATCCACGGATTATTGAACTTCAGGCCCAGAGGCTGGATAAAGATGCTTGCAATGGCCAGCACCGCGCACAAGGCCATGGATATCATTCGGCTGCCATAAGATTTCAGGCCGAAACCGTCCACAAGGACCCTCGGCACGAAAGACACCAGCACGGAAAGGGCAATAACTATAAGGTAGATGGTGAAGATCAGGGACTGCCCCAGGCCGGAGGTGACATGGGCGTCGAACTGATTTGTGAAATAGGACGGAGCCCAGAACACAAACAGCCACCAGATGCCATCGGTAAGGAACTTTGCAAGAATGAAGCTCCAGGTCTGACGGAACTTCAAGGCGCCGAAAATGGATATGCGCTTCTGATTTGCGCCACCCAGGCCATCCTGCTGGATATAGGCGTACTCCTCTTCGCTAACCTGCCTGCTAACCTCCGGCTTCTCATACATGAAAGCCCAGGCAAGCATCCACAAAAAGCCCACGCAACCCATTACCACAAAGGTGGTCTCCCAACCCAGATGCATGGCAAGGGCCGGAATGAAAAGAGGGGAAAGCATAGCCGCCACCGATGCTCCGGAATTGAAAACCGATGTTGCAAGGGCGCGGTCCTTCTTCGGGAAATATTCGGCCGTTACCTTGATGGCGACGGGGAAATTGCCGGCCTGGCCGAAAGCCATAATGCAGCCGCACACCAGAAAGAAATATACCGAATGTGAGCTGATGGACAGGGCCATGCTGCTTACGGACTCCAGGGATGGAAGTGCGGCGGGATCGTCTATACCCGCCACCATGCGCGTTGTCACCCAACCGCCAAGCGAATAGAGGCAGGTGCCCACGGACCACAGGCCTATCATCACAAGATAGCCTTTCTTGGTGCCTATCCAGTCTATGAATTTGCCGGCGAAAAGGCAGGCCAGCGCATAGAACATGCAGAACAAAGACGTAACCGTGCCATAGTCCGAATCTGTCCAATGGAAGCGGGGCTTGATGAAGTCCTCGTAGGTCATAGGCAGAATCTGGCTATCCATGTATTTGATTGTGGTGGCCGCAAAGAGAAGGGAGCATATCCACCATCTCCAGTTTGTCTTCGTCTTCATACAGAATCAAATTTAAAGAATTCCGGCAGAAAACAAAAACAAAAGCCGGGCCACGCATACATTAAGCGTAACCCGGACTCATATTATCGGCCCGATGTATCGGCCGGAAGGATTAAAGTTCTACAGCCTTGTACTTCGGAACAAGCGCCTTCATCACGCTCCAGCCGATGAGATATGCAACGGCGCAAACGCAGAAGATAATCATGTAACCGGCTGGTTTGCCGTCGAAGCCAAGGAAGCTGAATGCCTCACCCTGTGCAGCGGCATAGTCGAAAAGAACGCCTGAGCCTTTGTTGATGAGGAACGAACCGCAACCGCCTGCCATCGCACCGATACCGGTGATTGTGGCAATGGCGCTCTTAGGGAACATATCGCCTACGGTAGAGAAGATGTTAGCGCTCCAGCTCTGGTGTGCGGCGCCAACGATACCGATGATGATTGCAACAGCCCATGGACCGTAAACACCGCCAAGCGGCTGTGCGAAGAGGGCGAAGATTGGGAAGAATGCGAAGATGAGCATTGCAAGCATACGTCCTGCGTAAGGCTCCATGCCTTTCTTCTCCACGAAAACCTTAGGAAGGTAGCCACCGCCCAGAGACACTACCGTTACGATTGCGTAAAGAGTGAAGATGAGCGCAACACCCTGAGGGTCGGAAGCTTTGATGCCGAACTGGTCCTGGAAATATGCAGGGGCCCAGAACAGGAAGAACCACCATACGCCGTCGGTCATGAACTTGCCGAAAGCAAAGCTCCAGGTCTGACGGAAGGTGAAAGCCTTTGCAAAGGACATAGCCTCTTCTTTCGCTGCAGGGGCAGCCTCCTCGTCCTGGTTCATGTATGCAAGCTCCGCCTCGTTCACATGTTTGCTCTCGAACGGTTTGTCATATAAGAAAATCCAGATGGCAGCCCAGATGAAACCAAGGGCACCGATGATGATGAAGGCCATCTCCCAACCCAGGCTCTTTGCAAGAAGAGGAATGGTTGCAGGAGCTGCAAGAGCGCCCACGGAAGCACCGGCATTGAAGATTGATGTTGCAAATGCGCGGTCTTTCTTAGGGAAGTACTCTGCTGTAACCTTGATCGCTGCAGGGAAGTTGCCTGCCTCGCCAAGGCCCAGAATCATACGGCATGCAAGGAAGAGGTAAACGGAAATCATTGCCACTGTGGATGCCAGCTGTGAACCGGCCTCAACAGCCCTAAGGGCAGCAACTGAATCCACGCCGTCCACAAAAAGAGTGGTTGCCCAACCGCAGGCTGCGTGAAGGACTGCACCCACAGACCAGACCACGATAGCCCAGAGGTAACCCTTCTTTGTGCCCATCCAGTCTATGAACTTGCCTGCGAAAAGGCAGAAGATTGCATAGGCGATGGAGAAGATACCTGTGATAGTACCGTAATCGCTGTCTGTCCAGTGGAACTCCGGCTGGATGAACTCCTTGAAAGTGAGTGAAAGAACCTGACGGTCCATATAGTTGACGGTGGTTGCGAAGAAAAGCATCGCACACATTACCCAACGCCAGTTGGTCATAGTATTCTGTTTAGCTGCCATAAATTAACGGATTTCTTTGATTATATCCAATGCTCCTTTGCAGAGCTCTGTAATCTTGCTCCACTCGCCAGCCGCAATGACGTCCTTAGGGAAGAGGTTTGAACCCATGCCCACACAAGTTACGCCTGCGCCGAACCAGCCTTTGAGGTTCTCTTTCTCCGGCTTAACACCGCCAGTAACCATGATCTGGCTCCAAGGCATAGGTGCGCGGAGGCCTTTCACGAAATTAGGGCCCAGAACGTCACCAGGGAACACCTTGCAAACGTCGCAGCCCAGCTCCTGAGCTTTGCCAACCTCGCTTACAGTACCGCAACCAGGGCAGTAAGGCACAAGGCGGCGGTTACAGATAGGAGCGATCTCCGGATTGAAGAGAGGGCCCACAACGAAGTTTGCGCCAAGCTGCAGATACATTGCCGCTGTGCCCGGGTCAACAACGGAACCGATACCCAGAATCATGCCCGGGAGCTCTTTGTTTGCATATTTTACGAGTTCTGCAAAAACCTCCTGTGCAAAGTCGCCGCGGTTGGTGAACTCGAATGCGCGTACACCGCCCTCATAGCAGGCTTTAAGAACGTTCTTTGCAATCTGGATGTCGCTATGATAGAATACAGGGACCATGCCTGTCTCCTTCATAGTCTGGATTACCTGAATTTTAGTATATTTTGCCATATTCTATATGTTTTATCGCTGAACACGTCCGTTGGCGTTACCGCCTGCAAGGGACTCAACCTCGGACTCTGATACAAGGTTGAAATCGCCGTTGATAGTATGCTTCAAAGCCGATGCGGCAACAGCAAACTCCAGGGCAGCACCCTGATTGTCCGGATATTTAAGCATACCATGGATGAGACCGCCGCTGAAAGAGTCACCACCGCCAACGCGGTCGATGATAGGATTGATCTCGTAACGTTTGCTCTGATAGAACTCCTTGCCGTCGTAAATCATGGCCTTCCAGCCGTTGAAAGTTGCAGAATAAGACTCGCGAAGTGTTGAAACCACATATTTGAAGCCGAACTCCTTCATCATCTGCTCGAAGATACCTTTGTAGCCCTCGGCATTTGTCTCACCGCCCTCTACATCGGCATCCGGTTTGAAGCCGAGGCAAAGCTCTGCGTCCTCCTCGTTTCCGATGCAGACGTCAACATATTTCATAAGCGGACGCATGATGCTGATGGCTTTCTCCGATGTCCAGAGTTTCTTGCGGAAGTTAAGGTCCACAGACACTGTTACGCCGTGACGTTTTGCTGCCTCACAGGCAAGGCGTGTAAGCTCTGCAGCCTTGTCTGACACAGCAGGAGTGATGCCGCTCCAGTGGAACCAGGTGGCACCTTCCATAATCTTGTCGAAATCGAAATCAGCAGGATCGGCCTGGGCGATAGCTGAATTGGCACGGTCATAGATAACCTTTGAAGGGCGCATTGAAGCACCTGTCTCGCAATAATAAAGGCCGACGCGATCGCCGCCACGTGCAATGAAATCGTCTTTTACACCATAACGGCGGAGTGCATTGACTGCAATCTGGCCGATTTCATGTTTAGGGAGTTTTGATACGAAATAAGCCTCGTGTCCATAGTTTGCAAGGCTGACGGCAACATTTGCCTCACCACCGCCCGGAATGATGCGGAAAGATTCAGACTGGATGAAACGGTCGTTGCCCTCTGGGCTTAGGCGGAGCATGATCTCGCCAAGAGTAATTACTTTTGCCATTGTCAATATTGTTTATAACACAAATATATAAAACTTTTTCTAGACTATCGTGCACGTTCACGGAATTTTTTTATAAGAAATAATATGTATATTTGTTCATGTAATTTGATGTGTTATGGAAAGCAGCAAAATCACAATCATTGACGTGGCCAAAAAGGCCGGTGTATCCAAAGGAACCGTGGACCGCGTACTGCACAACAGAGGCGAAGTATCGGCAAAAAGCGCAGAGAAAGTGCGCAAAGCAATAGAGGAGCTGAACTTTGTTCCCAATGTCTATGCTTCCCTTCTCGCATCAAAGAAGCCCAAAACCATAATCTGCCTGATGCCGGAGTTCACGGAAGGCGAATTCTGGGAGAAGGAATACAAGGGTTTCATGATGGGCGCGGCTCAGGTCAAGGAACTGAACATAAACATAGAGTTCCTATTCTACGACCAGTACGACACCACGTCTTTCGTAAGCGCCAGTGAGAAAGTTCTGGAAGCCGCTCCGGGCGGAGTAATAATGCCGGCCCTCTTCCAGGAGGAGACCCACAAGTTCGCCCAGAGGCTGCAGGAGGCGGAGATCCCATACTTCTACGTGGACACCAAGGTTATGGATGACGACAATTTCCTTGGCTACATAGGCATGCCAAGGCGCGACAGCGGCAAAGTATGCGCAGCGCTGCTTACGGGAAACTGCAGTGTAGATGACGTGAAAGAAATTGCCGTCGTACGCATCAAACGCGAGGGAGACCCTACCAAACGCCGCCGCATCGGCTTCATGGACTACATCAAGGAAAACTTCCCGCAGGCCAAGGTCACAAACATATTCATAGACCCGGCAGACCCTGCGCAGACCAACGCAGAGATGGCCAAATACTTTGAAAAACATCCCAAGGCGCGTTTCATGGTGATGTTCAATTCAAGGATACACCTGCTGGCCGATGCCCTGGCCGCCCGCAAGGGCCACAGGATGACGGTGGTGGGTTTTGACGACCTCCCGCGCAACCTGGAGCTGATGAGGCAGGGACTTGTAAACGTCCTCATCGCCCAGCATACGGAAGAGCAGTCTGCCCGCGCAATCCAGACCATGGCAGACTATCTCATCTCAAAGAAAAAACCCGAAGTGAGAGACAACTACGTCCACATAGACATCCTCACCCGCCACAACATGGAGAACTATTGATTATTTCTTCTTGATTGAAGCGATTTTCTCACGGAGGGAGTGGATAATGGCGTGCTTGCCCTCATCCTGCGCCAGGACGTTAGGCTTGAAGCGCGAAGCATCGCGGTGATTCCTGTTAAGGATATACTCCTTGAACTTGTCGAAGGCATTGGCCTGCAGCAGATAAACGGCAGGATCCTTCAGGCGGAAGCTGTTGCGCTTGCTCTCGTACTCTATGTTTAGTTTCTTCAGATTCTCATCCACAACGGCGGCAAAGGCATCGGCCTTCTTCTGGTCCACCTTCCTGTCGGTGAACTCGAAATACCAGTCGTAGCGGCTTTCGGCAAGGTTCACATAACCGGTGTAATAACTCAGCTTCAATCCTGTAGAGGCCTGAGCCTGATCCACCGCCTTGATGAACTGGTCTTCGTACAGTTTCTCTCCGGTGATTGAAACTATGCCGTTCACCTTCTGAACCATATGCACGCGCGGAGCGTTGAAATATGCCGATGACACCTGCACGATATCGTTCATATTGTAGCGGTACAGACCGCTGAAAGTTGTGACGTAAGGGCAGTAGCGCTCGCCTTCCTTAAGTTCGTAAAGCTGATAGAACGGAGCATCGGGGTTTCCAAGGTCTTTCTCACGCTTGAACTCGTAATAGTGCATGTGAGGCATGAGGACGGTCTCGTTGCTTTCATCGGTCACAAGGCCGAAGCGGCACTCGGTGGCGAAATAGCCAAGCTCCATGTGGAAGGTCTTGTCCGGCATGGTGCCCTCTATCTTTCTGAGGTAGATCTGGGTGTTGCCGCATTTCCATGAGCCAAGGGTCTGGAGGTTTGGCCAGAAGCGTCTCGGAGTCACCTGCTCGTACTGCGACTGCAGGGCCCTGAGCTCGTATGCCCTCTCCGGATTCGGCTTCAGAAGCGGCTCGACCTCGGCGCGTATCTCCTCCGGGATGTTGAATTTGCGGCTGAGTGTTCCGTTGCCGATATCGTCTATCATCTCGTCCAGCCACTTGTCAACGGTGTTCTGGAGCTCAACGATGGTTGACGGGTTGGGCGCCACGAAACCGGTGACGTTTCGCTCTATGGACACGCGCATCAGCGCATAGTTCCTTGCCGAATAATCCTCTATGTTGAAGAGCGCAACCGGGGTGCTGAAGAGTTTCTTGATGAAGCCCGGAACGTTGTTCTGGGTGAAGCCGGAAACAGAGCCGTAGATGGTGCCGTCCTGGGTATGGCCCTCTATCTGCTTGCCGACAATCGCAAGTACGGAGCCCGCAAAGGTGTTGGGCCTGTATCGGACGTAGTTGTACAGCCACATGCGTGACATCTTGCCGTAGACGTTGTCCAGATAGAGCTGTGATATCGGAACGAATTTAGGATCTCCCGTACTGCCCGATGTCGTGGCATAAAGAACCGGCTTGCCTTTGAAAAGGATGTTCTCCTCTCCGGAGAGCATGCGGTTGATGTACGGACGATAATCCTCGAACTCCGACGGTTTGTTGTATTGCTGATAAAGTTCGTAAAGTTCCCTCTCCGAATTGGCCTCGAGAATCTCGCTGAAATGATGTTCTTTTCCGTATTCGGAATCCTTTGCGGCATCAAGGATGCGGCGCAGGGTGTTCATCTGTGCGGTTCTTGGCATAATGCATGCTCTTCGCAGCCTCCTGGACTCGATGGAACCAACCAGCCTCAGCGCAAGGTTTGGAAGTATGCGCTGGCTGAAGTTGTTTTTAAGTGTCATAACTGGATATTCAGGTTCAGTGTTTCAGTATCGTTCTTCGGAACCAGCAGGAAGTTCATTCCGCATGATTCGGCGCCGGCACCGTCCGTATCTTCCCTGTCGCCAACCATCAGGATGTCTGCCGGATGGACGTCAAGTTTTGCGGCAACATACATGAAGGCCTTGCGGCAAGGCTTGCAACCTCCCGCCGTAGGGGCGTCAATCATGAAATCGAAGATATCGGGATTGACACCTATGGCCCTGAGCTTCTCCTTCATGAAACTGTATTCGCTGAAGCAGGCAATCTTGATGCCCTTTTCCCTGAGTGCGGGAAGAAGGTCCTTCACCCATGGCTTTGCATGCATGTGTGCCTTGAGGGCCTTTACCTGAGATGGCATGTACTTGCCCCAGTACCATTTTGAGACATGCTCCACGGAAGTTCCCGTCATGAGGGACATCCTGCGGAAAAGTTCGTCATATGCGGCACCTTTTGTGCCATAGTAGCGGCCTGACATCTTGTGACGGCAGATACGTTCCGCATAAAGACTGCGCCAGTAGAAAATGTTGCGCAGAATCACATAGAAAGGCAGTCTGCTGTTGTCATACAGGGTGCCGTCAAGATCAAAGATTACAGCTTTAATTTTCATTCCAGATTGGTGGCCAAGGGTTCTTGATAATACCGCCAAGCTTGCAGATGGCCTCGTGGGTGTCTACAAGCAGGCGCTCTGTTTCATCCTTGCGGCTTTTCGATGTGTCCGGGAAGACAGGCTCCCCGATACGCACGGTGATTAGCGGTATCTCCTTGCTGCCCAGGAGTTTGTATATTCCAGTTCTTGGGCGGTAGGACAGGTTCACCGGCAAAATGGGACAGTTCCATTTGTAGGCCCAGGTGAAAGAGCCTTTCTGGAAAGGACGCAGAGGCTTGTAGAACGGCCAGCTGCGGGCCTCGGCAAAGACATGTATCACCTCTCCCCTTCTGTTATACTCGTCGAAAGCCTCGTTGAATTTCTTCTGGGCGCTTAGGGTGCCGTTGGAAAGGGGGATTCCGCCGAAACAGGTTAGCACGAACCAGTTCTTGCTTTCGAAAAGGTCTGCCAGCATGGGGATCACCATCCTTCTGCGTATGGCCCGGCGCACGCAAACGGCATCATAACGGAAACAGTGGTTGCTTACGGTGATATAGCTTCCCGAAAGTTCCTTCCTGTATTTCTTCAGGACCTCACGTCCCTCCATCTTCAGGCCGTATTTCGTGTGTATCACGAAGTTAATCACATAGTCTGCGGCGAGAGAGCCCAGGAAGCGGTAAACAAGCTTAACCAGAGGACGGTCCTCCAGATATCTGTATGTTTCGTCGTTCCTGTATTGGTGAACCTTTTCCACCGGCAGCATACGGAAAAGAGGGTCGTCCACCGGATAATCCAGTCCCACATCGGGGACATACACACCAGGAGCAAGTTCCATCTCCAGGTATCTCTTATTATCTTTAATTCCCATACGTCAAGGGTTGATATCACAAATATAACATATTATTCGTAAATTTGCCGCCTAAACGGATGATGACATGACAGGATATTTCAAAGTTGCGGGACATTGTTTCGGGATAAGCCTCCCCGACGCATCAGGGCTGTGGGCGGAAATGCAGCAGCAGTACGCCCCTTTCGCTGTGGAAAAAGCGGATGATCAGTTGCTTTTCCATCTGGAACTGGTGGACAATATGCCGGAGACGGGCGCTTTGAAATGCCTGTACAACTCCCCCACTGCCGATGGCGAGACAGTTGTGAAGCTGTACAAGGGCGAAGGGGTGTATCTTTTTGAAACATCTCCGGACCACCGCATCCCCACTGCCGCCAGAATCATCGCATCGGAGGATTTCAGCAGTGCAAGCCTGCAGATTCTGTCGCACCCTCTTTTCTCGCTGAACAATGCCGCAATGCTTCTTTACGCCTTTGCATCGGCCGGAAAGAAGACCGTGGAAATGCATGCCTCGGTTATCCTGAACGGCGGAAAGTCCTATCTTTTCCTTGGCAAGAGCGGCACTGGCAAAAGCACGCACAGCCGCCTTTGGCTGAAGCATATTCCTGGCAGCGAGCTTATGAACGACGATAATCCGGTGGTGCGTATTCTGGACGACGGAAGCGTGGTGGCATACGGAACGCCGTGGAGCGGCAAAACCCCGTGCTACAAGAACATGGAAGCGCCCGTGGGGGCATTCGTGCAACTGAAACAGGCCCCGCAGAACAGCATACGCAAGGCCTCTGTCCTGGATGCGTACGTATCGCTTTTCAGCAGTATCTCCGGCATAAAGAACGACAACAGCCGCATGGCCGACGACCTCAACGCCAGCATTTCCGCCATAATCAAGGCGGTACCCCTGTTCAATCTGGATTGTCTGCCCGATGAGGCGGCCGCACAACTGTGCCACAGCACCGTTAGCGGCCAAAACAGATAAACGCTATTCCTTCAGAAGGGCGTTCCACCACTGAAGATAATAAGGGAGAGAATCCACCCAGAAGTCCCAGCTGTGCTTGCCCGGGGCGTAATAGCCTATGTGGCGCAGCTTCATCTCACAGCAGCGCGCCTCAAAGATGCGCGAGGCCGGATAGAAAGTGTAATCCTCTGTTCCGCAGCCTATGATCACAAGCTTGTTCTGAACCTGGCTGGGGCCCAGTTTCGCAAGATTCTCCAGACGGTAGACAGCCGACTGGTCGTCGCACTTCTCGATATTCTTCCTGCCCAGAATCTGCGCGATGCGCTCTTTGCTGCCCGATGAGTAGCGCACGTCCAGCACACCGCTCATGGAACCGGCTCCGCGGAAAAGTTCCGGATGGTCCAGGAATATGTTCATGGCTCCGTGCCCGCCCATGGAAAGACCGCAGATAAAGGTCCTGTCGGCCTGCAAGCCGTATCTTTCGGCAAGCATGGGCCAGCACTCCTCCCAGAAGAAACTGCGCCACTGCATTTTGGAGGCATCGGCATCATTCAGATACCAGCTGTCCTTGAAGCCGTCCGGGCATACTATGCGGAAACCGCTTCTGTCGCAAACCTCCTGAAGCTGCGCATGCATGCCCCAGTCGCTCCATCTTCCGCCATAGCCGTGCATGAGAATAAGCGTGGGGAGGTCCTTTTCCCCGCATCGGCCCGATGGAGAGTACACTGCAAGGGTATCGTTGCAATGGAGGTATCTGGATTCCACAACTTCTATCTGAGGCTTTGCCTCGGCCTTACGCTGTTTTGCGGAAAGCATCTGCGGGCCCAGGCATACGGCGGTCAGGCCCAAAATAAATACAAGAATCTTTTTCATAGCAGGGCAAATATAATAATATTTAGTAATTTTGCATCGTATGAATACAGAAGCATTAGACAAATTTGAAGAGATCCTTGAGGGTGGCCTGGTGAAGATTTGCACACAGTCCGGCCTTCTGGACGGTTCCATCCTGCATTCTCCGGACATAGAGGAGAAATGGGAGGACTATATCACCCGATATGTGGACGACGCGGTGAACAATTTCGAGGATTATCCCCAGCCCACTTTCGTATGGGCGGCATTCCTGGGCATGGGCGTTGCCTGGAACTGGGATCACGACTGGGTTATAGGCAGCAATCTCCCCTACGAGTCCTATTACGGCAAGGAGGGATGGGACGATATGGACGAGTATGTGATGTACGAGATTTTCGGCTTCGAGCGCGACGGAGAGATAGCCAAAAAGCTGATTGACGTCTTCCTTAGCTGTGCCGATGCCACAGAATCCCTCATACGTCACAACCACATTGAGCTGGACACGGAAGAGGGCTTCTACACCCTTGTGCGCGCCTATCAGGTTTTCTACCGTCTTGGCGCCTCCATCGCCCTGCACAAGTTCGGTTACAAGAAAGTCCCGGTGAAATTCTCCTGATTTTTCACAATTTTTCCGCACTTTTCTTTGCGGGACTGATTTTTTTACATATCTTTGCAATCCCAAACAAGGGAAACCTTTTTGGAGAGATGGCAGAGTGGTCGAATGCGGCGGTCTTGAAAACCGTTGACCTTCACGGGTCCGGGGGTTCGAATCCCTCTCTCTCCGCACAAAAGTGGCTTACAGGTATCTGTGAGCCACTTTTTCTTTTTAGTATCCCAAAAAATATCCCAATTTTAGTCTTGGAAAGAGGTCATTCATCCACGTGAATGCATACGAATGCAGATGGATGTTTGAAAAATCGCTTCCTCCTAAAATGATTGAGCGGTATAGACCACAATCTTCTCGGCGCTACCTGATCCGTATTTGCTATATGTGTCC
>JAKSKO010000005.1 GCA_024401715.1 Bacteroidales bacterium | reverse complement strand
GTATGGCGTGCAGACCGTCCGCAGAAGGGCCGCTACCGCGAGTTCTACCAGTGCGCCGCAGACTCCATCGGCTCCAACAGCCTGCTTGGAGAGCTGGAGATGGTGCAGATGGTGGACGAGGTTTTCAGCGCCCTTGGCGTGCGCGTTTGCCTGAAGGTGAACAACCGCAAAGTGCTTGCAGGCCTTGCAGAGGTATGCGGATTCCCGGACAAGATGGTGGACATCACCGTTGCAATAGACAAGATAGACAAGATTGGGCTTGAGGCTGTGGAGGCAGAGCTTCTGGAGCGCGGGCTCACCGCCGATGCCGTTGCAGTTCTGCGCCCTGTTCTTTCCCTTGAGGGCAGCACAGAGGAGAAGCTGCAGCAGATGGGCGTTATCCTGCAGAGCAGCGAGACAGGCTGCAAGGGCCTGCAGGAGATCACAGAGCTCTTCGGCCTAATCAAAGCAGCCGCAGTGAAATGCGAGGTGGAGCTGGACTTCTCCCTTGCGCGCGGCCTTAACTACTATACCGGAGCCATCTTCGAGGTTAAAGCCCTGGATTTCCAGATTGGCAGCATATGCGGCGGCGGCCGTTACGACAATCTCACAGGCATCTTCGGCCTTCCTAACATGAGCGGCGTGGGCATCTCTTTCGGCGCAGACCGCATCTACGATGTGCTTCTGGGCCTGAATCTCTTCCCTGCCGGCCTTGACGCCGCCTCCACCCTTCTTTTCGCCAACATGGGCGCCGACGAGACACGCTTTGTGATTCCTGTGGCTGCCGCACTGCGCGCAAAAGGCATTGCATGCGAGATTTATCCCGATGCATCGAAGCTGAAAAAGCAGTTCGACTATGCAGACCGCAAGGCCATACCTTTCCTTAGCATCTGTGGTGCCGATGAGGTTGCCGGCGGAAACGTGAACATAAAGAACCTTGCAAGCGGAGAGCAGATATCTTTCCCGGCATCGGACATAGACGCAATCTGCGCGTTCCTTGCCGAATAAACAAAAATAAAAAACATCTGAGTGATTAAAGTGAAAGTTACAGGAAAATACATTGCACCTGAGATTGAGGTGATAGATATAGAGGCTGGGGCGGAAATCTGCCAGGACAGCAACAACAGAGAATTGGGATTTAGGGAAGGATTTGGTTTCGGAGGAGATTGCTGATATGAGAAGACTGTTTATCCCGCTTGCCATATGCACTGCACTATTGGCGGCACAATCCTGCAAAAGAGAGCTTGGGCGTGAAGAGAACCAGGAGGGCAACAATATGGAAAACACGGACAGAATTGTCCGTAAACTGGTGGACCACAGTTTCACACCTGCTTTGGAAGGACAGACAAAGCTTTCTATAAGCGAGGTATCTGACGGTGGATCAGGAATCAAACTGTCTCCCGCATGGAACGCCGAAGGTGAAGAACGCATTTCCGTTTATATCTTGAAAGATAACGGGGCATTTTACGCCGGAGACATGGTGTCCGATGAAGCAGGGGCAGATGGCAAAAGGACTTTTCACGGCCAGATACTTGCAAAAGCAGAGGGAGAAAGGTATGCATATGTTTATCCTTCTCTTTCATCGAAAGAACAACAGATAACGGAAGGCACGGCACCTGCTGCCCAGGGAACAATAGACTGGAGCAGCCAGGATGGAACCCTGGAAGGGCTGGGCAATATAATGCCTTTCGTATGGAAGGAAAGCCAGGAGGACAACAGCATTGTAAGCCTGGAAAACACGGCATACGTTGTAAAGCTTGTGATGAATTTCCAGGAAGAAGCACCCAATACTCTCGGCTCCAACGACAAAATCCTGCTTTCCACAATGAAACGTGGGGCTAATGACAAAGTGTTCCCGAAAGAATTCAAAGCGGCAAACCTATGGATGGTGAACAACAGCGGTTTTGCAAATCCTACGGAAGGAACAAACAATAGTGATAGCGATTATCTTACTGAATTACAGCTAACTTCATGGGCAGACGGAGGCAATGAGGGGAAAACCAAGGTGGCATATGTTCTTTGCAGCAGCGCACATAATCTGAACGTGTTCTCTTCCAAGTTCCGCATCACTGCAAATGTGGGAGAAAACACTTTCTACAGCGAATTCCGCTCATTCCCCGGCCAGGACGAACCTGACGCACAGGAAAGCAAGCAGCTGGAGGCGTTCACGAACGGAAAGATCTACCGCGCCACCAGAAATATGTCTTTGGTGCCGCCGGCAACAGTTATCAGCACAGCCTTCGGCGTAAGCTCACTTCTGGGCACATGGAACGAATACGGCAAGCCATACGACCCTGACCAGCGCATCATTGCGGCTGACGGCATGACAGAAAGCAATGTTCCGTCACAGTTATTCGAATTATTGGGAACATCGGACAAGCAGGCTGAATTTACCGGCAAAATGCAGCTTGATTATACACCCAGCAGGGGCAACAACACCCCTAATTTCCTGGGAAAACTGTTCAAGAGCCCGGGAAACAGCACCAATGCCGGCAAGACAATGAAAATAACCAAAGACAGTAAGGTGTACGTGACTTTCATCTCTGAAAATGCATGGGACAGGAATCTGTTGGGATACTACTTTTTTCCATACCAGACATCGGATGAGGTATCACAGCCAAAGAATACGAATTTCAAAAAATATATAGTCTTCCCAGATGTCTCACGCGGGGATCATGTTCCATTCAATTATGGTGGAAGCAAAACTGGTGGATATGATATTGGAACACCACCGAATATAGGAGACCCTACAAAAGCTCCAATAGCAGAATATTCCACAATCCAATTGTTATATACGAACTCCGAAGGGTTCACAAGCGAGATATTCCCTGCCAATACCTTCATAGGATTCTTCGTTATGAAGGATGCCATAAAGAACAATGCAGGATCTCTTCTGAACTGGGGAGCATCCAAATTGTTTACGAATTACGGACTCGGCGACCTCAATCCCGCCGTGAATCCATTTGCTGCAGGAGATATAGTAAGTACCTCAGAAAGCTCATATTTACACGAGAACAGGACACCTGGTCTTGCGATATTCGGTTTCAGGGACAACGCAAACGACAATAACAATTACGCGTTTGCAACCATGATATACATGGTAAGCACCTCAGATCAGGATGCTTTGGATATGCAGAACACTGCAGCATTCAACATAGGGGCCACCAATGGTTCAAACCAGGTTGTTGGAAGAACAGGAAGCCATGTCATCACAAAAGATCTTTCTTCAGGAATAACATGCAGCAATCCGGACAACGATGTTGATGGATCGACCATCAACTACAACACAACATTAAGCATTGATGACCCTTTATACGGCAGCTTTGACGGAGCTCCTGTAGTAATGCATGGTGATACACAAATTAATCCGGATTCATCAGACGGAACAAGCTATACATACACAATAAATAACGTAACACACGACATCTCAATCAGCGCGAAAACCACAAGGATAGTGAAGGTCAAGGCACTGAAAGATACAGAGTTGAATGCGCTCACCACAACGTCTGAAAGCAGCGTTAAGGACACGCTTATTCTACACTGTACCAACAGCAATTATACTTCCAACCCAAGCGACGGAGCGTTCAACTTCAATGGTGACGGACAGAAATCAACAGTACCGTTTTCAAAGTCTCCGTTCTGGGCCTTTGACACACAAATCCGTAATAGTGATACTGCTCTTGACATAAACCCTCTGGGCAAATATGGCAAGATGTTCTGGACCCTGGAGAAAAAAGAAGGTGGTTTTGTCTTGAAAAACACATTTGGCAATTATCTTTGGAGAAGTACAGAAACCGTGTCAATATATCCGCTGGTATCTACAACACAGGAGTCTGCCAGTGCCACCCTGCTTACAGCTGAGAATGCAGGCAACAGCGGATATGACATATTCCTTAAGGCAAAAAAAGAGAGCAGTCTCAATTATATGACATCCAGGGTAGGCGCTGCAGAATACGGAGAAACACCAAAACCTATATTCAACACCCATAATTCTCATGTGGACACCTACGGCAAGTGGCGCGTATACAAGGTCTGGACCGAACCGCGTCCGCAGGAGCTAGAATAGCCATGGGCTACGCAGTTGTTACAGGAGCAGGATCTGGCATGGGAAGAATCTATGCCAAGCTGCTGGCAGAGAAAGGATACGGCATAATTGCCGTGGACATCAACCCGAGTGCGCTGGATTCGCTATGCAGGGAGATGGAATCGGCAGAAATCATTAAGGTGCAGATGGATCTTTCCGCCCCGGATGCCGCGCAGCGCATCAAGGAAATAGCCGACAGCAATAATGCCAGGGTGGAAGTTCTGGTAAACAATGCCGGAATGCTGTTCGTCTCTCCCATTGTGGAGACAGCCCCGGAAAAGCTTGCAACAATGATGCAGCTGCACTGCGTAACTCCCCTTCTGCTTTGCCGCGCCTTTGTGCCGCAGATGCAGGAAAGGGGCTGCGGATATGTGCTGAACGTCTCTTCCATCTGCGCATGGATGGCCTGGCCGCTGATAGGGATGTACGGCAACACCAAACGTTTCGTAAAAAGCTATTCCCGCAGCCTCAGGATTGAATGCCGCGGTACCGGCGTAAGCGTAACAACTGCGGTATTCGGCGCAGTGGACACTCCACTCTTCGGATTCCCGGAAAAGATGCGCAAGTGGATGCTTGGGCTGGGCGTAATGATAAGCCCCGAGGCCGCAGCGTCAAGGGCCCTCAACGGCATGTTCAAGAGAAGAAAACGCGTATTCCCCGGCCTTCTGAACCATCTCACCGTTGCAGTTTCTCCCCTACTGCCCGATGCCCTTCTCTCCCGCCTTGCCACAAAATATGGCAAGTATCTGAAGTAGTGTAAAATAAGATAAAACGTAAAACTATGGGAAAAAAGCTGAAAGTGATTCTTACCGGAACAACCGGATATGTGGGAGAAGGCGTCCTTCTTGCAATGCTGGCCGATGAAAGAATAGAAAAAGTGCTGTCCGTTTCAAGGCGCAGCTGTGGCCATTCACATCCAAAGCTGGAAGAACTGATAGTGCCGGACCTGCTAGACCTGAAGGGCACAGACCAGCGTCTTTCCGGCTATGACATATGCTTTTTTGCCGCCGGAATCACTTCTGTGGGCACCCCGGCCGATGTTTACCGCATGATAAGCAACACCATCCCTGTTCACTTCGCAGAAATACTTCCCGATAAGGAGAAAATGACCTTCATATACGTATCAGGCTACGGCACCAGTGCAAAGGGCAAACAACAGTGGCAGAAGGTGAAAAGCAGCACAGAGCAAGCCGTGAACAATATGGGCTTCAAGCACGCCTTCGGATGGCGCCCAATGCTTATGGCACCGTTCCAGGGCCAGAAGAACAAACAGATGAAAGCACAGAAGGGAGCCCTGATATTCTACCCTCTGGGCCGTATCTTCGGATTCTACTGCACCATGAAGGAAATGTGCAATGCAATCATTCGCGTGCACGAATCCGGATACAAACGCTTCGAAATCTCCCCTGCCGACATCATACGCCTGGGCCGCTGATTTCTCACCGGAAGAATCCCGCTATTTCATGCCTTCTAATAGATGCTTCTGGAGAACGGTATTGGAAGGAGAAATCATGTAGAGATCCGGAAGCTTGCGTATGGCGAAGGCGCCGCCGTTGATGCTGTGAGTGCTGTCCCAGCCGGCAATCCAATCTGATGGCAGGCTTGGTGCAAAGTTTCGGAAGGCTTCGCGGCTGGCATTCACGGCAACAGCCACAATTGTAACGCCGCTGGATTCCTTAAGGCGCTGTATCATGGCCATACAATCCTTGCAAGCTATTTCATATAGAAGCAATATGCGCTGGCCGGGGATTTCGGAAAAATCCTTCAGGCTGCCGTCCAAGGTCTCAAAACTGAAATCGGCCACTTCGCTGCCTACCCTGTTGCTTGCAACAACAGATTCCATATAGGCACATTCCTGCCTTTGCATGGCACTTATGCCCCTGCAGCTTTTTGCGGCATTCAGGAAGAACAGGAAATGCTCCTCATTAGCCATGGGAGAATCCAGATCGAAGAGATATTTGTTGGCAAGGGCGAACACTTCCCTGCTGGCATTTGCCGAATCTGCCCTATGCATCATTGCCGTGACGGCCGAATTGCACAGGCTGTCGCTCTCTGTCAGCGGAAACAGAGCAAGATAATTCACAAAGGCCTGTTCCAGCTCCGATGGAGTTCCCGCCTCTTCCTGCGCCAGGGCGGCCATATCGGCATTATCCCAGTAATGCTCCACTATCCAGCCCGCCCTTTGCGGAACGCCCGTGAGTGTTTTTGGAGGCCTTGGCAGTTGGAAATTCTGCCCCATCGCCATCGGTCCCATAGCCATCATCGCCACTACAAGCGTCACAATTATGGATATTCCAAAACGTTTCATCGGCAAATTAAGGCAAACTGAGCATAATTAACTTTGCAAATATAGCAAAATCCTGCTGAATGCAGCAAAAATAGGCTTTAGAACGTCGTATAACAAGGCTAAGCGCGCCAGACGAATTTCGGTTTCGCACATCCAGTTCTTGCGAAAGCGGCCCGGTATAAAGGGGGGGTGACTAAAAAGTCGTAAGACTTGAAGGTCACCTACTTTTTTTGTTCTACATTGTTCGCAGGCTGAGTCATCGTCGGAACTCCGTTCGGCTTCGCCTCACTTCGGCCCCTCCCACAATCTCCTTCGTCATCGCTTCGCGATAACTCGTATCTTGCGGGCCCCATCCCCCTTTCCCTGCCCGGGGGTCTTGAGGGTGTTTACAGCGAGCATGTTGATGCTAGCGGCCCTCACAGCAGGGCTTTAGCCCGCCGTGATCCCCTGGAATTATAAGTTTGCTGCGCATTACCCGGACTTCCTTTTTACATCGGCCGGGACCAGCCTGGAGATGGTGACGTTTGACGACAACTTCATTGTCTCGGGGAAGTTGTATCCACAGGGACGGCCCTTTTTGTGGACAGAAACATCAAATTGACCGTTCTATCCACAGGAAAGGCCCTTTTTGTGGACAGGAAGCAGAAATATCGGCAAAAGATTGACCAACTTCCTTTTCACATCGGAAGCACCACCGCCGGAAGATACAGTTTGCTGCAAATTCACTATATTTACACCGATAAATTGCAATTTACCCAAAAGCCTCAATTATGAACGGAAAGGACTTTCGCAAACAGACTAGTTGGAAAAAGAATCGTGAGTTGGGCGACAAGATGGGTGGTCGTCAGAGATTGAAGCTGAAAGATAATATATTTGCAAGTGAGCATTCATTTGCTGCACCTAGCGAGTTTGATGAAGTCCCGATATATTTGAAAGATAATACATCCCGTGACTGGTATTTCCCTATTGATGTGAATGATATCAAAGGAGTAATATCATCATACCCAATAGACAAAATATCATTCATTACTCATATTTGGATGAGGAAACATCTCATGAAGAAAGAATGTATCGGAGAGTGGATTTGTGGAAGCGGTGTGTACCTTATCACATTGTATCCTGTTTCTATAGACAACAAGCATTATTTCGGGAAAGAGAAACCTTCTCAAAAGGAAATTCGTGAATATGAGCGTTATGCTTCCATTAAGGAGGATGAAGATGGGTGGTATGCCCAATTTACAGGAGAGTCCGCAAAGAAATTCTATCTCGAAGAGGTGCTGCCCTCCTGCATCGAGGGCTTAGCTAAAATGGTATAGGTTCAATAAACTTGATAGTAATTGGATAGCTATATGGAACGTTTTTTATCATTTCTCGGGGGCGTCCGCTGAACTGTGTCAGCGCGTGATTTCGATGGGTGCAGCTGGGGCTGCATTGATGCAAAGATACTAATAAATTTGTCTTAGGCAAGGTCTTTTTATGATTTGAAGATGATTGTGGCTGGAGAACGAGCAGAGAGGATGGCGCCCAGGCGCCATCCTCTCTGACATATATGCAAGGCTACAAGAGTTGTGTTACGGCTCTTAATGCAGGATAAACATCACGCGGCCACCGAAAAGGTGACCGCATATTCATTTGAGTGTGAAGTAACCTGTTACAGGGCGATATTATCAGCCCAACCATCAGGAATTACATTTTCCATGGCTTCAAGTGTAGTCTAAGCTTCAGGGCTTCAGTGCAACTTCCTTGTCGGAGGTGTTTTGCGACATCAGGGGGTCAAAAGTTGCAGGATTTTCCACTATCCTTCATAGGATACGAATTTTCCCGGTTCGTTGGTGAAAAACCAGCATAAACTTGAATCTATGTACTTTCCGCGCGCGGTACACATCTCCATCACCGGCCGCCGCAAATACTCTGAATTCGACTCCTTCCGCTATGCCATGAAAGTAAAAAAGCGCTGAGCATTTGCCCGGCGCTTTTCTGAAACCAAGAAGGAGAATCTGTTATTGTGCAATCTCTATGGTCCATCCTTGAGGTATTATGCCGATGTTGTTCAGGATGTTCTTCGCACTTTCATTTTTAAGGGTGATTGTGCCGGTTGCAGCGACATCTCTCATAAACGCACTGATACTGTCGGCGTTAATTCCTGAGGTTGCGAGCATTGTAATACTGTTGATGTTCCCGCATTTTTGGAACATGCCTACATAGCTTCTGTAATACAAGGCGTCTGCGGCAAGTACAGGTGCATTTGCCAGAGATGAACAGTCGTAAAACATCCAGGCATAGCATTCTGATGCGAGCTCTGTTGCGGGCAACTCAGGAGCAGTGACAAGTGATGAACAGTTCTCAAACATGCTTTCATAACATCCTTGAGTCGCTTTTGTAGCCGGGAGTTCAGTTGCTGTTTCGAGTGATGTACACCCCGAAAACATAGACATGTAACAGTAGTTTCCTAATTCTGTTGCGGGAAGACGAGGTGTTTTGACCAAAGATGTGCACTCATAGAACATATCTGCATAGCAATTTTCATAAAGCTTTAGAGCAGGCAGTACTTCAGGAGCCTCCACCAATGCAGCACACTGTGAAAACATGTCTCCATAGCAGTCTTCAGCCACCTCTACTGCAGGAAGTTCAGGAGCTACTGTAAGGTTTTCGCAATACTGGAACATGCCTTGATAGGATCGAACAGAGATTTTTGTGGCAGGCAGTTTGGGAGCTATCCTCATGCCGGGACAGTCTGCGAAAGCAAAAGAGAATGCGTCTTCCTCCATGTCCGTATTAATCAAAGACATGATACTGCCGCTCCAAGTGTGAGCCGCGTGTGCGTGAAAAATGAAATATGAAATCATACCACGTTCTATGCCGTCCGCAACCTTGAATTGCACACGCTCGTTCTGGTTGACTTCTCCCCAGAGTTGATCCACTATCCACTCGCCTTTACCCTCTTCGAGAGAAAATATCCTATATGCAGTTCCTTCGTAGTCCTGGAAAACAATATCGCAGTTGTCTTCCAACGCCCTGAATGTAAGATACTCAGGCTCGCTGAGTTTGTAGCGTTTGCCGGCTTCAATTGTCTTGAATTCCTTGGTACTGAGTTCCTCTCCGAAGTAGAGGTCTTCTCTGAAATTCACAAGGACGGCAGGCAGTTTTGCGCCGCCTTCGGGAACATTGATGGCAAAGATGAGATCCTCATCGGCCCCGTTCATTACAATTGTATAGTCAGCTTCATAATCAGAATTCGCTTCAACATGGACCTTTACTACGTTTTCACCGCCTTCCTCAACAGGCTTGACATACTTCTTGTCAACAAAGAGGACAGCGGAATTCTCGGGAGCAGTAAGCTTGATGTCGCTATCACTGCCGGATTTGACCCAGTGAAGAGGAAACTTGATGCTGTAGCAGCCTGTGGTGGTATTGATAGCTCCGCTGTTCACCTGCGTAGTGGGGACGCTTGCACTATAAGATGTTGCCTGATTATCTATGTAAGGGTAGTAGACAGCTATGATGTCGTCCTTGGTAAGTCCCTGGGCAACTTCACCTGTAAAGGTGGCTGACGTTGATTTATCGGATGCAGTCGCATCAAATTTATAAGCAGTGGTACTGCCGTCAAAAATTACTGCTATACTCTCCTCACCGTACCAATAGAGATTTCCTGCGCCATCTGCGTCCATAACGACTTTGGTGTCAGGCTTTGCGGAAATGTCCAGAGTTATTTTATGCATTCTATCTGGAACAACCGACTCTACGGGAACAATCTCTTTGTTACAAGCTGTGAGTGCTGCGATGGCAGCAACTGTGCCGAATATTCTTGAAATTGTTTTCATCTTTCTTCCCTCCTTTAAGATTACTCCCATGGTCCTAATGGGTTAAGGTCAACAGGAGCGCTCTGGCAAAGTATACTCTCGTTCTCCATTTCTATTATCGTGATAGCAGGAGAATCATAGTTGTTGAACATGTTTTTTGATTCCATAATATCGAATATTGTTTGTTGATTCCAATCCAGACATACAAACGCAGAGGAGCCTCACCCTTTCAAGGTGTAGCTCCTCTGCGTTTGTATAATGACTAAAGATTTACAGACACTTATTTGCCCCCCCCAGACGGTAGGAAGCTTGATTTCAATTATGTTGTGGTTATAAAGCATAGAGTCTTTGTTTATTTTTATGGTCGCGAAAATACGAATTATATCTTGCAATTCCTTGTAATTCTAACAATTTCTGGAAAATTGCAGATTTTACAAGTGTCTCTGACTCTACATTATGCGATATCTGTCGCCGAATTTGATAGCCAACTGCTGGGATATGATTGCCCAGTTGGGGATAGGCATTGTCCACTTCTTGCGGATATTGCGGTAGGCCAGATAAACAAGCTTGACAGGGGCCGTATCATTAGGAAAGACCCCTTTGTTCTTGGTGACTTTACGTATCTGCCGATGATAGCCTTCAACGGTATTGGTGGTGTAGATGAGTTTACGTATGGCGGGTGTGTATTGGAAGAACTCGCTGAGCTTGTCCCACTTGTCGCGCCAGGACTTGATGACAATCGGGTATTGCTCGCCCCATTTGCTCTCAAGGTTGTCAAGAGCCAGTTCGGCCGCTTCCTTTGTGGCGGCGCCATACACTGGCTTCAGATCGGCCATGAACTCCTTCTGATACTTGCTGCCAACGAACTTCATGCTATTGCGTATCTGGTGTATGATGCAGAGCTGGATTGCAGTATTCGGAAATACACTCTTGATGGCATCCGGAAAGCCGCTGAGACCGTCGATACATGCAATCATAATGTCTTTCACACCTCTGTTCTGAAGGTCCGTCAGAACGCTCAGCCAGAAGTTGGCGCCTTCGCTTTTGGAGACATACATGCCAATAAGGTCCTTGTGACCATCCTTGTCGATTGCAAGCACATTGTAGATGGCACGGGTGACAGCTCTGTTCTTGTCATCCATCACTTTATAGTGAACAGCATCGAGCCAAACGATGGGATACACCTCATCGAGTGTTCTGTTGCGCCACGCTTCAAGTTCCGGGAGTACTCTGTCGGTTATTGCGCTGATAGTTTCTGCCGACACGGATGTTCCCACTGTATCCTCCATCCAGTCGGATATGTCTCTTGTGCTGGTGCCAAGGGCATAGAGGCCGATAATGCGTTCAGCCATACCCTCCGACAGCATCGTTTCCCGCTTCTTGAGGAACTGCTGATCAAACGAGGCATCGCGGTCGCGAGGAGTGCTGACGGTGATGTCTCCCAAAGGCGTGCGCACCTGTTTGTCCATCTTGCCGTTGCGACGGTTGCCCGACTCTCTGGTCTCTTGAGTCAGATGGGCATCCATCTCGCCCTCAAGTACAGCGTTAACAATGTTCTCAATCATTGGAGCCAATGCTCCATCCTTGCCAAAAAGAGGCTTGCCGGCCTTGATTTCCTCAAGAATCCGGGCTTTCAGTTCATTGAAATCTTTTTCCATGATTTAAACTGTGTTACAAAAATAATACTATTATCCTTGCTTGACACAGTTTGGTTTACGGCCTCCATTTCTCGTAATATCTCAAATTTTTCTACTGTCTTGTAGTTCACGCGAACAGAAATTCGTTGAATTTTTCGTATCATTCAATAATGATGCGAACGTGCAGATGGAGCATATACAGTTCCCTCTTATGTGTTTCATAGACGAGGATTACGGTCTGCGTGAGGAAAGTATAGAAAAAAGTGAATGGACAACGTTGTCATATCCACTTGATTCGGTTATAGCTAAATACAGGCAACTAAGCAAGAGTGCTGTTGTCTTAAGCATTGAATATCCCGATACAGGCATGTTCTATGAACTTGTATTTCGATGCCTTGATGGTAACTGGGTTCTAACGGATTATGTTGATATGAGTAATTAGTTAATATAGGATAATTCCATGAAACGTTTTATAATACTTTGGGGGCTATTCCCGATGTGCCTAATTTCATGTCAATCAAACACAGAGGATTTTTCTGACTTCTTTATGCTGTTCCATAATGATGCAAGTGTACAGATAGAACATATACAGTTCCCTCTCATGCACATTACCTATTCCCAGGACTATGGTATAAAGGAATAATGCATAGAGAAAAGAGATTGGACTCCAATCTCAATTCCACGTAATTCAGTGGTCAATCATAGACAGCTGAGCAATAATGCTATTATTGTTGACATCAAAAATCAGGAAGGCGAAAGCTATGAACTTGTATTCCGTCACTGTAATAATAAATGGACTCTCACGAATTACGTAAATTTCTGTGAATAATAAATCCGACTAATACATTTTTCATTGCAAGCACCACCGCCGGAAGAAACGATGTCCGGCGGTTAAAGCAAAAGCGCAGCCTTTCCCTCTCCGGAAAGAACTACTTGAACTATCCCGCCAGACTGTACAATCCGGAGAATGCAAGGTGGAATTCACCGGACCCGATGGCAGAAAAGTACTATTATCTGTCCCCGTATGCATTTTGTAACAATAATCCTGTTATATTTGTAGACCCGGACGGGAAGGTTATTAGAAAATTGTATCCCGACAAAATAGTGATTTCCGCAATTATTAAAACAAACGAGTCACTAGTGTCTGAAATGATGAAATCTCATAAAGGGAATACTGATTATTTGGGTTTATTTCTCTGCGTCGCCGAACCAGTTGTTTTTTAAGTTATGGTAAGACAGTCCTTAGAATTGTTTTTAATTACGAGCCTGACATTTGCAGTAATCAGCTGTGGGGGGGGCGGTTCCAATAACAGGAGTCAGGATCCGAGGTTTATCAATTCATCATACTATTTGAAAATCTCAAACCCTACAGTGGTCTATGATCCAAAGAGCAATACTGGAGTAGTAACTAGCGCTGGTACAAATGAAATAAATGATAATATTATCGGCTACGATGTAACGATTTCCGACTTTCTTTTACATTGTTTTGAATGTCGGGTTACCGACCACTCAAGTGGTAAGGTCATTCTACAAACATCAAAGGTTGATTTTATATTCCGAGTTCTATTTGTCTGCAATACAGTAGCGCCGAAAGACATAGACCCGGAAAAATACAGGTGCGTGTATAGGGCCGAATTGCAACTGGTGCCAGATGGCCGGCCGGATATTGAATTTTTGTTTGAAGAACAAATACCGGATATACTACAAATTAAGGGGCTAAGGCTGGAGCAGAAACCGTTTTTCATCAAAGAAGTTAACGGGGGAAAAGGCTTGTTATACTATAGCGATTATGAAAATTGGGAAGACATTCTCAATTGGCATTACGATGATGAGCTGGAAGGCACTGTAATCGAATTGAATGACGAGAATCTGTTCCAATCCAACCATATTGGATTTGAAGATAACGGATATCTTGTATTCAAAGAAGTCTTGAACAAAAGCTATATTCTTCAACTTGAGAGGGATACAACATTGGATAGGGATATTTCCTTCTATTTCGCAAAGTTACAGGCGGAATGATAGGAAGTCCGGTGATGTGCGGGCAAACGTCCCTAGTCCATGGCGTGGGGAACGAAGTTCAGTGTGCGATTGGAAGCGTCGCGGGTTTCGATAATGAGCGCAGCGAATGGTGAATCGAAAGAGCAGCTTTCAATCGTGCAATGAACAAAGTTCCAAGCCGGTGTGCGTCAGCACAGGACGACGGGTTTGCTGCGCATTACCCGGACTTCCTTTTCACATCGGAAGCACCACCGCCGGAAGGAACGATGTCCGGGGGATAGAAAAAAGGAAACCGGTCAGAAGCAAATTCTGGCCGGCTTTCTATTTTGTTGAAAGGGTTATTTCAGATCGCGGAATTTCTCGGTGGAGATCTTCTTTGATTTAACGGTGATCTGCTCTTTTACTGCGGCGATAACCTTCTTGGTCTGAACATTCTCTACTATGCGCTGGAAATTGTTCTGATCCTGAAGGATATTCTTTGCAAAGCTCTCCAGAGCGTCCTCTGGAACATTCATGATACCGTACATAGAATACTGGTAGCGTGCAAAGTTCTTTGCCTCCTCCATGAGGTCTTTCTCCTCAAGCTTAACCTCAAACTTCTTGGTGAGAGCTGCAACGCAAAGCTGCCATTTGTAGTCCTCTATGAAGCCAGGGAAATCCTTGTCGATATCCTCTGCGGTGAACTTGCCCTCATTGGCAACGATAAGCCAGCGGCGGAGGAATTTCTCCGGAACCTTAACATCAGCTTTCTTAACGCAGAAATCCCTGACGTCTTTCTCAAAACGGAACTCAGCTGCCTGTTTGTAATCGTTCTTCAGCTGAGACTCTACCTGCTTTGCAAGCTCCTCATCGCTCATTGCAGCCGGTGCCTCCTGGCCCTGCTCCTTGGCGGCAGCCTCTGCAGCCTCCTGCTGTTTCTTGTAACCCTCTGCAAGTTTGTTCTTGTCTTCCTCGCTGATGGTAACATTATAGAAAGGAAGCTCGTCTGTCTTTGCAAACTCAAGGTTAATCTCCGGAGTGAGGCCTATCTCGAACTGGAATTTGAAATCGTTGCCTGCTTTCCACTCCTGCTGCAGCTTCTCCTCTACAGGAAGAGGCTCGCCGATGATATTCAACTTCTTGTCATTTACATAGTTCTGAAGAGCCTCGCCTACAACTGTGTTTACAGCCTCGCCAAGAGCGCTTTCACCATAGAATTTCTCTATCAGGGATGCAGGTACCTTGCCTTTGCGGAAGCCAGGAATCTCGGCTTTTTTCTGAAGCTCGTTCAGTTTTTTCTTGCGAGCCTGCTCGTAATCCGCAGCCTCGATGCTTAGTGTGAGGATCTGATTGAGATCGTCTACCTTTTTGCTTGTGATTTTCATAAATTATCAGATGTATTTAATTATTATTTCTTTCTTCTTTTGGGGTAAACTATACGTCCGTGATGTACCTGGACTATATAATTCTTAAGAGTCTCCTTCAGGACGCTTAATTCGTGAAGGGTAAGCTCTGCATCATTAAACTGGCCTGCATTGAACTTGCTCTCGTAGATTCCGTCCACAAAAGCCGACACCTTTTCGGCCGAAAAATCGTCCAGCGTGCGTGAAGCGGCTTCCAAGGTATCGCAGAACATGATGATGGCATGCTCCTTGCTTCTTGGCGTTGGTCCGGGATAGGTGAAAGAGGCTATATCGGCAGGGTTGCCTCCCTCATTCAGGTATTTGGTCCAGAAATATCCGGCCGTGGTTGTGCCATGATGCGTGGTGATGAAATCACGCAGGACCTTCGGAACTCCGTACTTCTCTGCAAGGGTGAGGCCGTCCTGGACATGGCGTATGATATCCTGGGCACTCTCCTTAGGTGTGAGAAGATCGTGATACTTCACACCAGGAGCCTGATTCTCCACGAAACACATTGGGTTCATTATCTTTCCTATATCGTGGTACAGGGCAGCCGCACGTATAAGCGGCACATTGGCATCCACACTGCGTGCAGCGGCATCGGCCATATTCATCACGGCAAGAGAATGCTGGAATGTACCCGGGGTCTTGTCTGCAAGTTCTCTAAGCAAAGGACGGCTGGTGTCTGTAAGTTCAACAAGCCTGCTTGCCGACATCAGATTGAAGATAATCTCGAACAGATATGTAAGAGGATAAACCGCAACGCAGAACAGAGCACCCAGCGCCATATAGCCGACTTCCGTAAAATCAAAGATTACAATGGAACCGGTGAACAGGCGGTATATGAGGGTGGACAGTAAAGTAGAGCAGAAAATGATTAAGGCATACACAAACTGCCTCCAGCCGCGGCTGAAATGCTCGAACGCGAACACTCCTATGAAACCGGAGAAAAGGTAGGTGATGAACATCTCAGTGCCGTTCTGCATGAAAAACAGCACGGGAAGAAGGCAAAGCACATACAGCGGCAGCACGAACCTGTTCCTGAAAAAGCCTATGTAGTAGAGGGCGAATGCAGGATACGGGATAAGGTAGCAGGCCATTGCAGGGAAACGACTGCTGAAAAAGGCAACTTCGCATGCAATCACGAAAATCGTGATTATGAACATGAACTCGTTGGAATGTTTCAGTGAGTTCTCGTGAGTGAAGAAAATAAGGGTGAACACCAGAATGCACAGGATAAGTGCAATTCCGAAATTACCCAGCCACAGCAAATAATTCGGACCGCTGTAGCCCACTGTCTCTTCAAATTCGGCCCTGAATGAATCCAGAATCTGGGCAATGTCCGATGTAATGATCTCCCCGGTGGTAACTATGACATCACCGGCAGGAAAAGTGCCCGAAGTGGGAGAAATGAACTCCGCAGACTCCTTGTGGACAAGTTCCGTGGTCTGACGATCGAATTCCAGATTGGAACGCAGGACTGCATTAAGACTGAAATCCCTGTACATAGTCTCTGCATCAACATCCGGAAGTTCAGCGGCAATCTCCGAGAGGATCTCCTCATGCAGGTCTGCAATGGTATATAGTTCTTCCATTGCCATCTTTGAGGCATGCTTGTTCTTCTGGACAAAAACCACTTCCCCAGACCTGTCGGCCTCCATTCCCAGCAAGGACTGATGTTCCGGCAACACTCCCTTTTCGTAGAATTTTTCCAGCCTGCTTATGATATTGTGGGAAAGCTCCGGATAATCCATACCAAGAACATTGTCTATATTATCCGAGACCTCCCTGTATACATTCTGCTGGAACTTGTAATAGGGCACATACACAGAGCCCATATGCTCCTTCTCCTGAAGAATCTGTTCCTGAGTCTTCAGGATAGGGAAAGAGAAAGGAGCAACCAGAGTTTCATAATTCCAGTTGCCGCCCTTGCGGTAATGATATTCGAACTCGCCGTTCCTTGGCATGGAAACGGTTAGCACCGCCAGCATTGTAAGCAGCGGGATAAGTATCTTCGGAGATCCTATGATTTTGGCTGAATTCATTACCCTGGTAAAATTTTATTTCTTCTTGAAAGGACTGTTAGGTTCCTTGGCCATATAGCTGAATTCCATACGGTCTGTGAAACGGGGGAAAAGATTGTGCATGAAAACGGTAAGCTTGCCTATAGGTGTAAGGACCACCTGGTTCTTGCGCCTGTACAGGCCTTTTGCCATATGAAGGGCACATTCCTCTGCACTCATCATCTTGCTTTCGTCGCGCGGAGTCTCACCCTGGGCGCTGCCATCGGCGGTAAGGGCCACATTGCGCACATTGGAACTTGTGAAGCCCGGAGCGAACACCATAACATGCAGATTGTCATACAGATGCTCTATGCGCAGGGTATCCAGGAAGCCGCGTATCGCATACTTGCTGCTGCTGTATCCGGTGCGTCCCGGAAGACCGGCAAAACCGGCAACGGAAATCACACCTACAACACTGCCCTTTGATTCCAGAAGATACGGAAGCGCATATTTGGTGCAGTAGACCGTTCCCCAGAAATTGATGTCCATAAGGCTTTTGATAACCTTCAGATCCAAATCCCTGAACATCGCACGCATTGAAACGCCGGCGTTGTTAACAAGAATGTCCACGCGTCCGAATCTGTCCACTGCAGTCTGTACAAGATTCCTGCAATCTTCCTCAACGGAAACATCGGCCTTGCAGCAAAGCACTTCAGACGGCATTTTTTCCGCTTCGGCCTGCAGTATCTCCACCCTTCTGGCACCAAGAACAAGCTTCGCGCCATAGGATGCGAATAGATGCGCACAGGCAAGTCCGATACCCGAACTTGCCCCTGTGATGATAATTACCTTGTCTTTGAAAAATTCCGCTTTCATCGGCAGAAACGCTTAGTCAATCTTCATTGCAGCGATATCATCGCCATCGTAGCAGCCTGCATCCAGCTTGCGCTTGATCTCCTTGAAGGCATTCAGAGTCTCCTCCACATCGGCCATGGTGTGAGCCGCAGTTGAAACGATACGGAAGATAACCATACCCTTAGGGATAACAGGGTAAACAACGATAGAACAGAAGATATGGTAGTTCTCACGAAGGTCCTTGGCCATCTTGCTGGCCTGTGCAGGACCGCCCTTGATATGAACCGGAGTTACGCAAGCCTCAGCCTCGCCAATATCGAAACCGGCATCAACGAAACCCTTCTGGATGGCGTGGGTAATCTTCCAGCATTTTGCACGAAGTTCGTCACCCTCCGGAGAATCAATGATCTCCATACGTTTGATATTGCCAAGTACAAGAGGCATAGGAAGGGATTTCGCATACATCTGGCTGCGCATGTTGTAACGCAGATAGTTGATGATGGCGCGCGGACCGGCAATGAAACCGCCTATTGAAGCCATGGACTTCGCAAAAGCGCCGATATAGAGATCTATGCCGTCCATACAGCCCAGCTGCTCTGATGTACCGCGGCCGTGCTCTCCAAGCAGACCGAAGCCATGGGCGTCATCCACAAAGATGCGGAAGTTGTATTTCTGCTTCAGGGCTACAATCTTGTCCAGTTTGCCCAGCGCACCTGTCATGCCGAAAACACCCTCTGTGATAAGGAGCACGCCGCCGCCATGGCTCTCGGCCTCTTCGCATGCACGTGCAAGAACTTTGTCACAATCCTCAATATCGTTGTGACGGAATTTGTATTTGCTGCCGATGTGAAGGCGAATGCCGTCCAGAAGGCATGCATGAGCCTCTGCATCGTAAACGATAACGTCGTGACGGTTAACAAGGGCGTCGATGGCAGACATGATTCCCTGGTAGCCGAAGTTGAAAAGGAATGCGTCCTCCTTCTTCTCGAAATCGGCGAATATCCTCTCCAGTTTCTCGTGGTAACGTGTGTGGCCGCTCATCATGCGGGCACCCATAGGATATGCAAGACCCCACTCTGCAGCGGCGCGTGCATCCTCCTTGCGCACCTCCGGGTGATTTGCAAGGCCAAGATAGTTGTTAAGGCTCCAGTTCAGAACCGGTTGGCCGTTGAACATCATATGAGGGCCTAGTTCACCCTCAAGGCGCGGGTATACGTAATAACCTGCAGCCTGCTCGAAATACTGGCCGATTGGGCCGCCGGAGTTATTGGCAATTCTTTCAAAAATATCCATTTTGCTTTATTTTTAAAAATTGGACTTGATTATGCATCGATATTTGCGTAGTGGGCGTTCTTCTCTATGAACTCCCTTCTTGGCGGAACGTCGTCACCCATAAGCATGCTGAAAGTACGCTCTGCCTCGGCAGCATTCTCTATGGTAACCTGACGCAGAAGACGTGTCTCCGGGTTCATTGTTGTCTCCCAGAGCTGCTCGTCACTCATCTCACCAAGACCTTTGTAGCGCTGGACGCTTACGTTATTGGTGCCGCCGAACTCTTCGATAAGGGCAATGCGCTCTTCCTCTGTCCAGCAGTATTTCTCGAACTCCTTGGTTTTGGTGCCTTTCTTCTTCACACGGTAGAGAGGCGGAGTTGCAAGATAAACGTGACCGTTGCGGATAAGATCCACCATATAGCGGAAGAAGAAGGTGAGGAACAGGGTGTCGATATGCGAGCCGTCCACATCAGCATCGGTCATGATAATAACCTTATTGTAGCGCAGTTTGCTGAGATTAAGCTCGTTAGGATCATTCTCCGTGCCGATGGTAACGCCAAGGGCGGTGTAGATGTTCTTGATCTCCTGATTCTCGAACACGTGGTGCATAGGAGCTTTCTCCACGTTGAGAATCTTACCGCGCATAGGAAGGATGGCCTGGATGGACGAATCACGGCCGCTTACGGCAGTTCCGCCTGCAGAGTCACCCTCGACGAAGAAGATTTCGCATTTTTCAGGGTCGCGTGAAGAACAGTCCGAAAGTTTGCCAGGCATGCCGGCACCTGTCATCACTGTCTTGCGCTGCACCATCTCACGGGCCTGACGTGCCGCATGGCGCGCTGTGGCGGCAAGCACAACCTTGTCCACGATGAGCTTGGCCTCCTTCGGATTCTCCTCCAGATACTGCTCCACCGCAGCGGCTGTTGCCTGAGATACGGCCGATACAACCTCCGGGTTACCCAGCTTGGTCTTGGTCTGGCCCTCGAACTGAGGCTCTGCCACCTTAACCGAAACAACGGCTGTGAGGCCCTCGCGGAAGTCCTCTGCGCTAAGCTCGCATTTAAGCTTGCTAAGCATGTTGTTCTTGTCTGCATAAGCCTTCAGTGTACGGGTGAGGCCCATGCGGAAACCCTGAAGGTGTGTACCACCCTCTATGGTGTTGATATTGTTTACGTAAGAGTATATCTTCTCACTGAAACCAGAGTTATATTGAAGAGCGATTTCAATCGGGATTATCTTTGTGGTTTCAAGATGGATAGGCTGAGGAATGATATGGTCTGCGCCGCCGTCAAGATAGCTTACGAACTCCTGAAGACCGTCCTTACTGTAGAACACATCCTGACGGAAGTCTTTTGTAACGCTGCCGTCCTCATGTGATTCCTCTACGATCTCACGCTTGTCCACAAGCGTAAGGGTGATGCCCTTGTTCAGGTATGCAAGTTCCCTGAGGCGTGCAGCAAGGGTGTCGTATTTGTAAACCGACACCTGGAATATCTCCGGATCCGGATGGAAGGTTACGATGGTACCTGTATCCTGGGCCTCGCCGATAACCTCCACGGGTGTGAGAGGCTTGCCTTTGCTGTATTTCTGGATGAAAATCTTACCCTCGCGGTGAACCTCCGCGGTGAGGGCGTCGGAAAGGGCGTTCACGCAGGACACACCCACACCATGCAGACCGCCGGAAACCTTGTATGAATCCTTGTTGAACTTACCGCCGGCATGAAGCACAGTAAGCACAACCTCCAGGGCACTGCGGTGCTCTTTCGGGTGCATGCCTGTAGGGATGCCTCGGCCGTTATCCTTTACGGTGATTGAGTTATCCTCATTGATGGTTACATTAACCGTGTTGCAGTATCCGGCCAAAGCCTCGTCGATACTGTTATCCACAACCTCGTAAACCAGATGATGGAAACCGCGCTCGCCAACGTCACCGATATACATTGACGGCCTTTTACGCACAGCCTCCAGGCCTTCCAAGACCTGAATGCTGCCTGCTGAATAATCCTGATTCTGTCCGATTGACTCGTTAATTTCGCTCATATCTGTCGTCTTTATAATAAACGGACAAATATAGGAAATTTTTAGTTAAAATTCAAGACCACGCCGGCAGTAACGCACACACCGGCACGGGCAATCATAGGGATGTACTGATTGGCACGGTTAAGCAGGTTTTCTCCCTTCAGGAAAATGCTTGTGGTATTTGAAATACGGTAATCGGCAATTGCATGAAGGTCCAGTACAAATGGAGTGCTGTAATCCCCTGCCTTGTAGGAACTTCTGTAATCTGCACCTATACCCAGACCTATGCGTTTCAGTATCACGTATTTCATATCCAGATTCGCCAGAAGTGCAGGTGGAACGGAAGGCATGAAGCCGTCCTTGCCCACTTTGTCGGCATTAAGATACAGGTTGTATTTCACAGCGCCGTCAATGCTGAAAGGACGGAATTTTCCGTGACTGTCTATCTTCGCATAGATGTCATCAAGGTTCTGAGCCACTATGCCCGGGCAGGAAAAATCATCCACCCTGAACTGCGGAGAATCCAGCAGCCTGTTATAGCCGAAACCAATGTTATAGTCGAACATCTGTGCGATATTTCCCTTGAAGCCCAGATTCACGTCCATATCCCTCACATTGTACAGGGAAGAACGGAAAAGATAATAATTCAGGCCCATGGCATCCCTTCTGGAGCCGTAGGCATAGCTGTTCATGTCGGCCATCATATAAAAATCGAAGCGTCCTGGAACCAGCCCCCAGTTCATGGACAGGGTTGGCCAAAGAACAAACGGAGAACTCATGGCCTGGGCATCCTCGCCATTCAGACCGGAAATACCCAATCCCAGGCCCACGCCAAGCTGGAACCTGCCCCTGCTGAAGTGATATCGCGGATTCACGACGGCATTGAAGGCATTGCAGCCACCAGGAATGAGAGCGCCCCCGTCAAGAGTGTAATTACCCTTCACATCCACCTCCAGAGCACCGGCATTTCCAAGACGGAAACCCAGCAGGAATCTGGCATCGGCATTGTGCTCGCGCACATCCATGGACGGATCGGAAACATCAGTCTTGTCCTGGCCGAAGGCATAGGCAAGGTCGAAGGACAGACGGAACACGGACTCCGGGCTGAAATGGGTATCGAAACCCAGCTGGAAAGCGGCACCATTGTACATTCTGCCTCCAAGGGGCTTAGCCCCAGGAGCGTTGTAAAGAGAAGATTTGCCGAAGGCCCCTTCATAGTCCAGGCTGAACTGGAGGCTGGAACCCTTGAAATCTGCCCTTGCATCAAAGCCTGCACGCGCCTTGGCCCTGTAGCCGAACCATTTCTCCTTTCCCTGCGGCAGAAGCATATCTTCATTCACAAGGATTTTCCTGTGCTTGCCGAAGTAGGAATCGAAATTGGCATGCGTGCCCAGTTTGAAAGCTCCCTTGTCCTTCAGGGTGGCTGCAAAATCCAGCATAGGTGCAAGTGTGTAACCAGCACCGGCTTTCAGATACACGCGTTTGCCGTCGTAAGGCCTTGCAGCCATCTCCAGATCCGTATACACGGGATTGAAGTCCCTGTTGCCCTGATATGGCTTTTCGAAGCCCGTATAATCGAAATTATAGTCGAACCTGTACAGGCTGTCCGGCACAATCACCTTCTCCACCTCCTTGTCGAAAGCCTTAAGGCGGTTGTCATAACTGTTGGTAACCTGAACGGTCTGGTTCAGATTCTTGTTTTGGGCATAGGCGCAAACCGTCGCACCCATGGCCGCAAGAATGATATATGATTTCAGATTTTTCATAAGCCTAATTCATCTCCTCCAATTTCTGCAGACGCATCTTAAGTTCTTCATTGATTTCCGCATTGTCCGAATATCCTTCTGCAATGCTCTGGAACGTGGCCTTGGCCTGTTTCAGCCTGCCCTCCTCGGCAAAAGTGTCTCCAAGCACTATGAAGGCCTTGGCCAGATAGTACTGCTGGTTGGTTCCCGAATCGGAGAAGGCATACACCTTATCCTTCACCTTGTCGAATTCCGCCCTGTCGTAAAGGTCCACGATAATCATGTAGGCAGCCTCCGCTCCCTCCGGGGTCTTAACCTCTGCAGAGAGGTCTTCAAGCACCGCAAAGGCCTCGTCCCTGCGGCTTACGCTAAGCAGGCTCCTTGCCTTTGTCATCTTTGCCTCACGCACCACATCGGCATTGGACAAAGTATCGGCAATGACCATTGTGGCATAATCGGCCGACAAACCGTACCTCTTTGATTTCCAGGCACTGCGCATCACTCCAAGTTTGGCATCGTGAACGGTTGAAGGCTGTTTGCCCTGCTCTGCAAGAGTGCTGTAAACCCTGAACGCATCGTCATAATTTTCCAGCGAGTAGCTTATGGAAGCATATGAGCGCATGGCATTCTGCGTATATGCATTTTCAGGAGCCTGCATAACCTTCATGAAGGCGTCACAGGCCTGCTCTTTATCGTGAAGCATTTCATACGAACATCCGGTGTAATACCAGCTTGCAACTGTCTTTCCGGATTCCGGATATGCCTTGCGGAACTCCTCAAAGGCAATCAGGGCCTGGGTGTAATTGTCCGAGAAATAAATCTGCTCTGCAGCAGAATAAATCATCTCCTCTTTCTCCTCCTCTGTCTTTGTGGCGCCACGGCCTATGGACTCCAGATATTCCAGATATTTCTTTGGCGCATTCTGTGACTGATACACAGACTCTATGGCAAGAAGCGCATCTTCCGCATAACCGGAGTTCTGCATAGTCTCCACAACGGTTTTGTATGCCTCCAGGGCGGCCTTTGAATCGCCGGAAGTGCGTTTGATGGTACCAATTTCCAACAGGGCCTGTGCGGCGTAAGGACTCTGCGGCAGTTTCTGTGTAAGGCTCCTGTATGTTGCCACCGCTTCTTTCAGACGTTTGTCCGCCTGCTGGGTCTTGCCAAGCTCGAAACAGGCCTCACCATAGTACAGGGCCGAAGAATCGGCCTCCATCACCTTTGAAAGCATCTCTATTTTCTTTTTCCTGTTTGCGGCGATGGTCTTCCTGTTGGTTCCGCTGTAAACCAGGCCCTGGCAGAGTGCGGCCTGATAGTACGGATAGATGTCATTCACATCATAATAATTGTCCAGAACCTCCTGATAGGCCTTAATGGCATCGGCATAGGATTTCTGCACATACAGGCAGTCCGCCTTGCGTATGGACGCATCTTTCGCATAGGTTTTGCCACCGTCGGCGCAATATTTTTCGAACCATCGGCCGGCATTCACATAATCCTCCTCCTTCAGATAGGAATAAGCGATATTATAGGCCAGAAGTTCAGACTGCACAAGGCCGTAAAGGGCCGATGCATTATAAAGCTCCGTATAGCTCTTGCGGGCGTCGGAGTATTGCGCGTTGCGGTAGTATGAATCGGCAAGGAAATAACGTGAAAGCTGGTTTACGGTCTCATCCCTGTCGGAATAATAGGTGACGGCCTTAAAGCACTGCGAAGCCTTGCGGTAGGAGCCTCCGTTAAGCAGTTCCGCACCTCTAAGGTAATTGGCTCTCACATAGTTACCCTTATCCTGGCCCTGAAGTTCGTCTATCTTGTCATAATTGTCTATGGCAGACTGGTAATCCTTGTCCGAAAGGGCGGCGAGGGCCATGTAGGAATAAATCTGCTCTCCCCTCACTTTGTCTGAATACCTTGCCATATAGTCTGCAAAACCGGACGAGTCTCCGTTGAGGTCAAAGGCCAGCTTGGCATAATTGAAGAAGGCATCTTCCGTTATCTTGGTGTCATAATAAAGCTGTGAGGCCTGACGGAAAGATTCATAGGAGGCCACCTTGTTCTTTATCTGCAGATATGCCAGCGCAGACTGGTAAAGGGCAATCTGGCCAAGAGAGTCGGTCTTCTCCCCCATCAGATTGAAATTCTCCACCGCCTCTTTGTAGTCACCTGTCGCATACATGAGGGAACCGGCATAGAAATAATCCGCCCTTGTCTTGGCGCTACCGTCTTCCGACACGCCGTAGAACTGGCGGGCCATATCCTTGTCTCCCTTAACCAGATACGATTCGGATATGAGACGTGCCAGGCGGGCCTTCCTTTCCGCCGGAGTGTTTTCCTGCTGGAAAAGCTGCTCTCCAAGGGAAATCACGTTGTCATAATCCTTCTGCTCGAAGTAGCAGTTCACGATATAGTAATTTGAGATGTCCCGCATGCGCTCGTCCCTTGCGGAAAGCAGGAACTTGTCAAGAGCCGGGGCGAATTCCGCACGTCCGTAAAGGATATAGCCGGAAACATACTGGGCCGGAGCGGTATAGTCGTTCATGCTAAGGGCCTCAACCCTGCCGAATTCCCTGAGGGCGGGATCGAAATCGTCAAGCACGAAACAGCAGTAGCCTTTCTTGAAAAGATATTCCGCACGATGTTTCTTCTCGTAATCCGAAATGGAATACCTGTTGAAGATATCAAGGGCCTGCCGGTAGTTATGCCTGTCGAAATGGTCGAAGGCCAGCTCTTTCTCTATATCACGGCAAAGACTGCAGCTGGCATACCTGTCCAGATAGCCGGCCACCAGTTTTTCATAGCCCCTGCTGTGCTGTTTCTGGGCGCAGAGAACCACATAACCGTCCACCATCGGATCGGTTCCGTACTCCGGCATGGACTGGAAAAGGCTCATGGCCTGGGCATACAAACCGTTCTGGTATAGGGATAGGGCCCTGTTGAAATCACCGTCGGCCGCGCACAGCATGAAGCTGCACAGAAGAGCCGATACAGAGCAGAAAATCTTATTCATAATCATTCCTAAATTTTCACAAATTTAATGAAAATTTTACTATATTTGTTGAGATAGCCATAAAATGTTATGCCCGATACTTCTCCAATCATAAAATTCGCAAACGCCAGGATATGCAACGCGGAAACACCCGTGATTTTTGACGTCAGCATGGAGGTTTGCAAAGGCGATTTCGTCTACATTGTTGGAAAGGTCGGCTCCGGCAAAACGTCCCTCATACGCACAATGATTGCCGAAAACCCGCTAACCGAAGGAACCGGCACCGTATGCGGCTTCAACCTTGCCGGCATCAGGGAAAACGACATTCCCCTTCTGCGACGCCGCATGGGCGTGGTGTTCCAGGATTTCCAGCTTCTTATGGAACGCAGCGTGTGGGACAACATGGACTTCGTGATGCGCTGCACCGGATGGAAAGACAAATTGGAGATAAGGCAAAGGATAGAAAAGGTGCTGAAAGACGTAGGCATGGCCACAAAGGCCCACAAGATGCCTTTCCAGCTATCCGGCGGAGAGCAGCAGCGCGTTGCCATAGCCCGCGCCCTTCTTAACGATCCGGAAATAATAATAGCCGATGAGCCCACCGGCAATCTGGATGCCGCAACATCGGACGAAATCATGAGACTCCTGCGCGGCATAAACAGGGAACACGGAACTGCCATTGTGATGGTTACGCACAACAACCAGATTGTGGAACAGTACCCGGGACGCGTATTCCTGTGCGCAGACAAGCAATGCATAGAAAAAACATCGGAAAACCAGCAGCAGCAATGACAACCAGGGAAAGATACGAAAACATAATCAACTGGTTCAAGCTGAACCGTCCGGAGGCCAATTCAGAGCTGAAGCACCAGAACCCATTCCAGCTTCTGGTGGCGGTAATGCTGTCGGCCCAGTGCACGGACAGGAGGGTGAACATGGTTACCCCGGCCCTTTTCCAGGCCTATCCGGACGCGCAGGCGCTTGCAATGGCAGACCACGACTGCCTGTACAACCTGGTAAGAAGCGTATCCTATCCCAATTCCAAGACAACGCACCTCATTGCCATGGCGCAGAAGCTGGTAAGTGATTTCGGGGGCGAGGTTCCAAAGACAGTTGAGGAACTGATGACACTTCCCGGCGTAGGACGCAAGACAGCAAACGTTGTGGCATCAATCTATTTCGGTGCCCCTGTAATTGCGGTGGACACCCACGTTTTCCGCGTTTCAAGAAGGCTGGGACTGTCCCTGGGCAAGGATGTGGACCAGGTGGAGAAAGACCTCACCAGAAACATTCCGGAAGAGATAAGGGCGATTGCCCACCACTGGATAATCCTTCACGGACGCTATGTGTGCACGGCACGCAACCCCTATTGCGAAGAGTGCGGCCTGAAGGAATGGTGCAAGGGATATCAGAAAGAAAACAAATAAAACCATATATTATTATGTCAAACAAACTCCAGGAACTAACAGATCGCCTGTATCAGGAAGGCCTATCAAAAGGCCGTGAGCAGGCAGAGCAGCTTCTTGCAGAGGCTAAAGTGAAAGCCGATGACATGGTTGCCAAGGCCCAGGCGCAGGCAGAGAAAATTGTTGCCGAAGCCCAGGCCAAAGCCGCAGACATCGCTGCAAAATCGGCTTCAGACCTTAAGATGGCTTCCGCCCAGGCTCTTGACGTAACAAAATCTGCAATCCAGAATGCGGTTTTGTGCCAGAGCGTGGACAAGACGGTTGCCGAAGCACTATCAAACGAAGAATTCGTAAAAGAGACCATTCTGGCTGTGGCAAAGGCCTTCAGCACGGAAAAGTCCTGCGATTTGAACCTCATTCTTCCGGAAAGCATGAAGAATCTGGAAGCATACGCAAAACAGGAAGTATCAAAAGCAATAGGCAAAGGTGTTGAGGTAAGCGTAAGCAAGAACCTCAAAGGCGGCTTCAATGTGGGCCCGAAAGACGGCGGTTACTATGTATCCTTCAGCGACGAGACCTTCAACGAACTGATACGCGAATACCTGCGCCCTGCAACACGTAAAGTTTTGTTCGGTGAATAACAATTACACATATATCGTGGCATCCATCCCCGTGCTAAGCCCTTCATTCAAACCGGAGGGTGGCAGCACAGCATCGGTGCTGGAGTGGATTAAATCCCAGCTTGGCGGCAAAGACAGGCAAGCCCTGGACTTTGTGTGCAGCGGATTCACCCCGGCCAACCTGTGCGAGGAATTCTACCGCAAAGCCTTTGCTGCGAAAAACGTTTTCACACGCAGCTACTTTGCAGCCGACCTTGCCCTGCGCAATGCCAAGGTGGAATACCTTAACAAGGCACTGGACCGTCCGGAAGGAAAGGATGTGATGCATATTGAAAACGCTCCCGAGAGCCCGGACAGCAAGAAAATAGCCGCAATCTTCCAGGTGAACAACCTCCTGGAAAGGGAAAGGGCCATTGACGACTATCTTTGGGCGAAGACAGACGAAATCACCCTGATGATGAATTTCCGTCTGGAAAACATCCTTGCCATTGCGGCCAAGCTGTGCATCATAGAGCGCTGGCTGGCCCTGGACGAGGAAGAAGGCCGCAAACTCCTTGCAAAACTGGTGAAGGACATACGCGGCAATTATGGAGATATTAACTTTGAAACTATCAAATAACAGATATGACAACAAAGGGAAAAGTCACAGGCATTGTTTCCAACCTGGTCACCGTATTGTGTGACGGTCCTGTGAGTCAGAACGAGATCTGCTATATCGCAACAGGCGGCACCCGTCTTATGGCCGAGGTCATCAAGGTGAACGGCGCCAACGCCTCCGTGCAGGTGTTCGAAAGCACCCGCGGCGTGAAGAACGGCGATGAAGTGGAATTCACACAGAAAATGCTTGAGGTAAGCCTGGGTCCGGGCCTGCTCTCCAGCTGTTATGACGGTCTGCAGAACGACCTCACCACCATGACAGGCGTATTCCTCAAACGCGGAGAATACACTGCTGCACTGGACGCAAACAAGAAATGGGCTTTCACTCCTATTGCCAAGGAGGGCGACACTGTTTCCGCCGCAGACTGGCTGGGAGAGGTGAAAGAGGGCTGGCTGCCTCACAAAATAATGGTTCCGTTCTCTTTTGAAGGAACGTATACGGTTAAGACTCTGGCAGCTGAAGGCGAATATACCATCAACGACACCATTGCAACGCTGCTTGCCCAGGACGGCACAGAGCACACCGTTACAATGAGCCAGAAATGGCCGGTGAAGGTAGCCATCAAATGCTATAAGGAAAAACCAAGGCCAGAGCGCATCATGGAGACAGGCGTGCGCGTAATAGATACACTAAATCCTATTGCAGAGGGCGGTACAGGTTTCATCCCCGGTCCTTTCGGCTGCGGCAAGACCGTGCTTCAGCATGCAATTGCAAAGCAGGGTGACGCCGACGTGATAGTGATGGCTGCTTGCGGAGAGCGTGCCAACGAGGTTGTGGAGATCTTCACAGAGTTCCCGGAACTGATAGACCCTCACACTGGACGCCACCTGATGGAGCGTACCACCATCATCTGCAACACCTCAAACATGCCTGTTGCAGCACGTGAGGCCTCTGTATATACAGCGATGACAATTTGCGAGTACTACCGCGCGATGGGTCTGAAGGTGCTTCTGCTTGCAGACTCCACCTCACGCTGGGCACAGGCTCTGCGTGAGATGAGTAACCGTATGGAGGAGCTTCCGGGTGCCGATGCATTCCCTGTGGACCTTTCATCAATCATCTCCAACTTCTATGCACGTTCGGGCATGGTTATCCTTAACAACGGCGCACGAGGCAGCGTTACCTTCATCGGTACGGTGTCCCCTGCCGGCGGTAACCTGAAAGAGCCTGTTACGGAGAGTACGAAGAAGGCGGCCCGCTGTTTCTATGCACTGGAGCAGAACCGTGCGGACAAGAAACGCTACCCTGCCGTGAACCCTATAGACTCATATTCGAAATATCTGGAGTATCCGGAGATCGTTGAATATCTGGACAATGCAATAGAACAGGGCTGGGTGGAGAAAGTGAACAAGGCCAAGAACATCATACGCAAGGGCAAGGATGCCGCAGACCAGATCAACATCCTGGGTGATGACGGCGTGCCTATGAGTTACCACGAGATGTTCTGGAAGAGCGAGCTTCTGGACTTCGTAATCCTGCAGCAGGACGCATTCGACGCAATAGACTCCCTGTGTCCGCTGGGCCGCCAGAAATACATGCTGGGCAAAGTGCTGGACCTGTGTGATCGCAAATACAGCTTTGACGACTATGAGCAGTGCGGCAAGGGCTTCAAGGAGATGATTAACATCCTCCGCCAGATGAACTACTCCGAGTTCCAGAGCCAGCAGTTCAAAAATTACGAAACAGAATTGGAAAAACTATTAGAGCAATATGGCAGGTAAATTATATCAGAAAACTTATACGCAGCTTGGTGCAATCACCAAGGCTACCGTTGTGCTGAATGCTCCCGGAGCATCAAACGACGAGCTTGCCGTAGTGCAGAACCGTCTGGCACAGGTTGTAAAAACAAAAGGTGACGCTGTTACACTGCAGGTTTTCGCAGGTACAGAGCACATCCCTACCGATGCCGAGGTAACTTTCCTTGGCGAACCTCCAACAATCAAGGTTTCGGACGCACTTGCCGGCCGATTCTTTGACGCCTACGGCCACGCAATTGACGGCGGCCCTGAGGTTGAGGGCGAAGTACGCCAGATTGGCGGCCCGTCGGTGAACCCGTACAAGCGCAAACAGCCATCGGAGATCATTCCAACCGGTATTGCGGGCATAGACCTGAACAATACCCTGGTTTCCGGCCAGAAGATTCCTTTCTTTGCGGACCCGGACCAACCATACAACAACGTAATGGCGCAGGTTGCCCTTCGTGCCGATGTAGACAAGATTATCCTTGGCGGCATGGGTCTTACCAATGACGACTACCTTTATTTCCGTCACGAATTCGAGAACGCAGGCGCGCTGGACAAGATCATCTGTTTCATCAACACAACAGAGCAGCCGCCTGTAGAGAGGCTTCTTATCCCTGATATGGCCCTCACCGCCGCAGAGTATTTCGCTGTGGAGAAGAACGAGAAGGTGCTGGTGCTGCTTACAGACATGACACTGTATGCCGATGCCCTTTCAATCGTATCCAACCGTATGGACCAGATCCCTTCAAAAGACTCTATGCCGGGTTCCCTCTATTCGGACCTTGCAAAGATCTACGAGAAGGCCGTGCAGCTTCCTGACGGAGGTTCAATCACCATCATCGCGGTCACAACCCTTAATGACGGTGACATCACCCACGCAATCCCGGACAACACCGGTTACATCACAGAAGGCCAGCTCTTCCTGCGTGCCGATGCCGATTCAGGCAAGGTTATCGTGGATCCTTTCCGTTCCCTCTCACGTTTGAAACAGCTGGTTCAGGGCAAGAAAACCCGTGAGGACCACAGCCAGGTCATGAACGCATCCGTACGTCTTTACGCCGATGCCCAGAATGCAAAGACAAAGATGGAGAACGGTTTCGACCTCAGCGACTATGACCTCCGCTGTCTGGATTATGCCAAAGCCTATGCAACAGAGCTTCTGGCAGTTGACGTAAACCTGGGCCTTGACGAAATGCTGGACACCGCATGGACTCTGTTCGGCAAATACTTCACCAAGGCGGAGACAGGTATCAAACAAAACCTGATTGACAAGTACTGGCGTGGCAATTAAATTCCAATATAACAAGACATCTCTGAACAACTTGGGCAAAGGGCTCAAGATGCGTCAGAAGGCACTCCCTACACTGAAGAACAAGGAGTCGGCCCTTCGTCTGTCTGCAAATGCCATCAAACAGGCATCACTGAGAGTTCAGGAAGAACTGCTGATGGAGATGAAGGAGTTCGATTACCTTGCCGCCCTGTGGAACGAGTTCCAGCCGGATCTCATAAGGATAAAGGATGTGGAACTTAGCATAGGAAAGGTTGCAGGTGTGAAAGTGCCGGAGCTGGGTGAAGTTATATATGAAATTGGCGAATTCAACGCTTTCCAGGCCCCTGCCTGGTATGCCGATGGCGTAAGGATACTTAAAAGGCTGTCCCATATGGGCATCCAAAGCGAAGTTTACGCAGAGAAGGCGCGCATTCTGGAATACGCCAGGAAGAAAACCACCCAGAAAGTGAACCTATACGAAAAGGTGCAGATTCCGGGCTATCAGGAAGCTATCCGAAAGATCAAACGATTCATGGAGGATGAGGAGAACCTAAGCAAGGCTTCCCAGAAGATAGTGAAGGAAAGACATGCCGCAGAAGAGGAGGAACAGCTATGATTTCACAGATGACAAAATACGGCTTCGTAATGCTTAACGGGCAAAGCGAGGACTTCCTGCACCAGTTGCAGGAGCTTGGGGTTGTGGACATAGCACGTTCACGCAAACCTGTGGACGACAAGAGTTCTGCAATGCTGGAGAAAACCCTGAAGATACGCCGCGCAATTGGCGTACTGGAGGCTTTGGACTACAGCAAGGAAGCTGATTTCCAAGCAATTGCTGCTGCCTCAAAGACAACTGTGATTGAGGGATGCAAGATGCAGAACACCCTTGCCGCAGTGGACAGGCTGAACCAGATAAAGGCAGAGCATGCCGCTGCACTGAAAGTACTGAAAGGCTGTGCCCCGTGGGGAGAATTCAGTCTGGATGCAATCAAAGAGCTGAATGCCAAAGGCATAGAGCTGCATTTCCACTGCATTGCAAAGAAGCAGTACGACCCCGCATGGGAACAGGACTGGGCTGTGGAAGTGATTTCAGAGGAGGACGGAAACCTGTATTTCGTGGTTGCTGCCCCTTCGGATGCAGAATACAGCTTCCCTATCGCAGAGATTCCGGCTCCGAAAACCAGCGTCAAGGAGGCTAAGGAGGCCATCGACGCCCTGGAGAAAGAAGCCATACAGCAGAAAGGCAGATTGCTTTGCCTGAAAGAGCAGCATCTGGACCACATGCGTGGTGGCCTGAAACGCAAAACTGCCGATCTGGACCGCTATCTTGCAGGAACAGAGGCCACAAGCGCGGCAGACGGATACATCTGCACCTTCGAGGGCTTCGCTCCTGTAGAGGAGGACCAGCGTCTGCAGCAGGCATTCGACAGCATGGACATACTGTGGTTTGCAGAAGAGGCGCGTGAAGAGGACAATCCTCCTATCAAGCTGAAGAACAACAAGTTTGCAAGCCTGTTCGAGTGCCTTACAGGAATGTACGGCATGCCGGTGTACGGAGAATGGGACCCTACTCCAGTTCTTGCAGTGTTCTTCCTGCTGTTCTTTGCCATGTGTATGGGTGATGCCGGTTACGGCCTTATACTTATAATATATGGTATACTGCAGGACAGGAAGATTGTGAACATAGGCATGTTTGACGGCCTTGGCAAGCTCATAGCAGTTCTGGGCGTTGCAACAACCATTGTCGGCTTCTTCCTTGGAACAGCCTTCGGCATGGATCTTAGCACAATGGAATGGATTCCGCAGCAGCTTCGCGCCATGATGCTTACCGGTGACATCCAGGTTGGCGGATCGGCATACGCGCTGCAGATGATTCTGGCCCTTGGCATAGGTGTATTCCACCTCTGCCTTGCAATGACAATCAAGGCTGTGCTTTACACCCAGCGTTTCGGATTCAAAGAGAACATCAGCACCTGGGGATGGCTGTTGCTTATCCTGGGAGGCATTGCAAGCGCAATACTTGGCGCGATGGGCGTGCTTCCGCAGAATGTACTGAACGCCATCATCATAGGCATAGCAGTGGTTTCCGGCCTTGCGATATTCATCTTCAACACTCCTGGACGCAATCCTCTGCTGAACATTGGCGCAGGCCTGTGGGACAGCTACAACATGGCCACCGGTATCCTTGGTGACGTTCTAAGCTACATACGTCTGTATGCCCTGGGACTTGCTGGCGGCATGCTGGGCGGCGCGTTCAACAACCTTGGAAACATGGTGCTTGGAGATGCCCCTACATGGCACTGGGTGCCATTTGTGCTTATCCTGCTGTTCGGCCATGTGCTGAACCTGCTTATGTCCTGTCTTGGTGCTTTCGTGCACCCGCTGCGTCTTACTTTCGTAGAGTATTTCAAGAACAGCGGTTACGAGGGCAAGGGACGACTTTATAACGCATTGAAAAAATAAACAATAAAAAAACAATAACATTATGGAACTTATTCTTGGTTATCTTGGCCTGGGCCTTATGCTTGCCCTCGCCGGTATCGGTTCATCAATCGGAACAACCATTGCTGGCAATGCCGCAGAGGGTGCTCTCAAACTTAACGCAGAGAAATCTTCAAGCTACATGATTCTTTCTGCGATGCCTGCAACACAGGGTCTTTACGGCTTCGTTGCCTTCCTTATGTGGATGGGCAAAGATTTCGCAGCAGACGGCGCACAGCTTTTCGGCGTGGGCCTTGGTGTGGGTCTTGTATGTATGTTCTCTGCAATCCGTCAGGGACAGGTTTGTGCTAACGGTATCGTTGGTATCAGGCAGGGTCACGATGTTCAGACAAAAACAAAGATCTAAGCAGCGCTTCCGGAGTTCTACGCAATCCTTGCTCTTGTAGCAGCCCTGATGCTCTAGGACCAGCAAACAATCAAACAAAAAAAAGAAGCCTCGCGGCTTCTTTTTTTTGTTTGTGGATATCACTGCTGCTATTTCTTTCTCTTACCGGCCCGTATACCAAGGTATACAAGAAGGGCTCCAATAAGAATTCCGCAGGCAAAACCGGCCAGGTGATAAGGGTTTGAGGAATTTTCCTCCTTGCCTATATGCACGGTGATTGTGGTATCGTCCAGCGGTGTGCAGGCATTTTCCGTGCAGGCCATCCATTCAATGTAAACTTCAAGGTCGGCGGAATCGGAATCCAGCATCACCTGCTGGGAAAACAGCGCCGTATCGCTTATCGTTCCTATCTGATAACCCAGAGTCTCGTCTGCACTGCGCTCCACAGGACACAGGACCTGAAGGTCTCCAACGGTGTGGGCATCGGAACCGCCGTTGATTATGATGACGGTGGGGTTAGCCCCCTCCTGGTCCTGGGAAACGTCATAAATATGATATTCGGGAGCAATGACTCCGCTCACAGTCACATTCCAAAGATTGCCATCCAACTGTGAGGCGGAGACTGTCCAATTTACAACAGGAAGTGCCATTGTATTAATATAAGAGGATTATTCCCACTCTGCGTCTTTTGTGCAGTTAAGCATAACCGAAAGGTTAGCTACGCTTACACGGAACTCGCCTGCCTCCAGGTGCCATTTCATATCCTGGCCTACGAATGCAAGCTCTTTTGCAGGGACTGTGAGTGTTACTTCCTTGCTCTCGCCCGGCTGCAGAGAAACACGTGTGAAGGCACGGAGGCGTTTAACGTCCGGAATGAGGGAAGCAACAAGATCGCTGGAGAACAGCAGAGCAGGCTCTGTACCCGCAACCTTGCCGGTGTTCTTAACTGTGAAAGTGAACTCCAGATTGTCCTTTGCAGTGAAATCGGCTTTGTTTACCTTAAGGTCTGAATACTCGTAAGTAGTGTAGCTGAGACCTGAACCGAAAGGCCACTGTACATCCATGATTGCGTCATAGTTGTATGCGCCCTCCATTGTCTCGCGGTGCTCACAAACCTTGTAGTCATATGTATGCAGAGAGTGAACGTACTTAGGATATGTGAAAGGAAGCTTTGCGCTGAAGTTTGCATCGCCTGCAAGAAGCTCTGCAAGGGCGTCACCACCATAGTTTGAAGGAAGCATGACGTCAACAACGGCTTTTGCAAGAGGCTCTATCTCGCTGATGATGCGAGGACGGCCCTCATTCAGAACCATAACGATAGGTTTGCCTGTTGCTGCAAGAGCCTTCACAAGCTGGCGCTGGTTTGCGCTGAGTGTGAGGTCGTCCATGTTGCCCGGAGTCTCGCAATAGCTGTTCTCACCTATACATGCAACGATTACATCGGCCGAATAGGCTGCTGCAACAGCGGCGCTGATACCGCTTGCATCCTCTTCCCACCAGTTGCCGTTATCATTGTATTTTACGCCGGCAACATATTTCACATTGTTGAATTTGGCTGCCAGAGCCTCATAGATTGTGTTGTACTGCTCTGTGTAGCGCTCGTTGAACTGGCCCTGCCAAGTGTATGACCAACCGCCGTTAAGGCTGCGCATGCTGTTGCCGTTAGGACCTGTAACAAGTATGCGTGCGTTCTTGTTCAAAGGGAGGATGGAACCCTCGTTCTTCAGAAGGACCTCAGACTCCAGAGCGGCCTGGCGTGCCTTAGCAACGAACTCGTCGCAGGCGAACTTGTCCAGCTCTTTGTAATCCTTGCCTATAGGGTTGTCGAACAGACCCACGCGGTATTTCATGCGGAGAACGCGTTTGCAGGCGTCATCAAGGCGTGCCTGAGAGATCTTGCCCTCTTTGACAAGCTCGCAGATGAGTGTGCATGCGCTTACGTCATACGGATCCATAATCATATCGATGCCTGCGTTGATACCGATGCGGATAGCGTCTTTCTTGTCTACTGCAACGTGGTCGCGGTTGAAGAGGTTGTCCAGATCCGCCCAGTCTGTAACTACAAGGCCGTCCCAGTTCAGTCCCTCTTTAAGCCAGCCTTCTACAAGCTCTTTGTTTGCGTGTGTAGGAACGCCGTTCACAGCGGCAGAGTTAACCATTACGGAAAGAACACCGGCCTGTGCACAAGCCTTGAAAGGACGGAAGAATTTCTCTTTGAGGTCTGTAGGGGTGACAACTGCAGGGGTACGGTCTTTGCCGGTTACAGGCACACCGTAAGCCATATAATGCTTCATACATGCTGCAACGTGATACTCGTCCACATGGTTAGGGTCGTCGCCCTGAATGGCTCTGGTCTCGGCCTCGGCCATTACAGTCTGCAGATAAGGGTCCTCGCCCCAGCTCTCCCAATGACGGCTCCAGCGCGGATCGCGGCCAAGGTCCATAACAGGAGAGAAAATCCATGGAGTTGAAGCTGCGCGGGTCTCGTAAGCCATGATCTCACCCATATTGCTTGCATGTGCAGGGTTGAAGCTTGATGCCAGCGCAATCTCCTGAGGGAAAAGTGTGGAGCCCGCAAGATAGCTGGCACCGTGGATCATGTCCAGGCCGTAAACGCAAGGTACGCCGATGGCGCGCATTGAAACCTCCTGGAGATCCTTAACAATCTCATTGAATTTCTGGCGGTCCTGGGCAAAGTTGCCGGGAACGTTAAGGATGGAACCTACATAATACTTTCCGATAACCTCCTCTGCGCGCTCCTTGTTTACGCAAGCATTCTTGTGGTCGTAAACCACGTCAAGGGTAATCTGGACAAGCTGTCCGGCTTTCTGCTCCAGTGAAAGGCCTTTGAGAGTCTTCTCCACCTTGGCCTCCAGCTCTGCATCCTTCTCTATGGCAGCTGGTACGCCCGATTTGCAGGCTGCCAAAGCCATGAGAAGCGCAGGAATCAAAAGAATTTTTTTCATAAGTACAGTATGTTTATAGATTAAATTTCGGGATGTTCGAAATCAAAACATATAAAGATAGGAATTTCATTCAAAAAAACGAATACATTGCCGCAATAAAGTTTTTAACAGCTCAGGCCAAATTTGTTGAAAACTTTTAACGTTTTTTTTGCACAACTCTATTTTATAGAGTAATTTTGCACTCGGAATATAATTCATAAAAATATAAAAACTTATGAACAAAACTCTCAAATGTTTGATTTCTACTTTTGTAGGAATCATTGTCTTTGTGTCATCTGCCTACGCGCAGATCACAAATTCGGCATTGAACGGTAAAGTTACCGACAACAATGGCGAAGCAATCCCCGGTGTGGCAGTGATTGCCGTTCACACCGAATCTGGTACACAGTATCATGCTGTTACCAATGTCGATGGTATCTTCTACATCAACGGTATGCGTGCCGGCGGTCCTTACACCGTTGAGGTTAGCTGCCTTGGTTACAAGGATGCATCTTACACCGACATCACTCTTGCACTTGCCGAGTCCTACGCTCTGAATGTCAAACTTATTGAAGACACTCAAATTCTGGACGAGGCAGTTGTTGTTTCTGAGGCAAAATCAAAATTCGCAGCAGAGAAGACAGGTGCGGCAACAAACATCAACAACAGCCAGATCACCAATCTGCCTACAGTAAGCCGCAGCATCACAGATGTAACCCGTCTTTCACCTTACGGCGGTAACGGCATGAGCTTCGCAGGTTCTGACGGCCGTACTGCAAACTTCACTGTGGACGGTGCCGATTTCAACAACAACTTCGGTCTTTCTTCAAACCTCCCTGGTGGCGGTTCACCAATCTCTATCGACGCTATCGAGGAGATGCAGGTGGTTATCAGCCCGTATGACGTACGCCAGACCAACTTCATCGGCGGTGGTGTGAACGCCATCACCAAATCAGGTACAAACACCTTCAAGGGCAGCGCTTACGTTTACCACAGGAACGAGTTCCTCCGCGGTGACACTGTTTACGGCGAGCAGATCAGCGGCGCACGCGCAAAAGACCGCACAACCACTTACGGTGCCACATTCGGCGGTCCTATCGTAAAGAACAAACTCTTCTTCTTCGGTAACTTCGAGTACACCCTGAAGCCAACCGAGGTTAACCGCTGGAGAGCTTCAAAAGACGGCGTAGCCGATCCTGATAACTACATCTCCAGAACTTCAGAGGCCGACATGCAGAGAGTTAAGGAACATGTCATGAACAAATATGGTTATGACACAGGTTCATACACAAACTATCCTGCAACAGAGACCAACATGAAGATCCTTGCCCGTCTGGACTGGAACATCACAGACAAGCACCGCCTTGCAGTACGTTACAACTACACCCTCAACCGTGGTTGGAACAGCACAAACGCAACATCAATGGATGGTGGTGCACGTGGTTCATCCGGCCGTCTTTCAAGGAACTCCATGGCCTTTGCAAACTCTCTGTACTCTATGGACAATATTGTGCACAGTGCCTCACTGGATTTGAACAGCCGTTTCAGCAACACCATTTCAAACCAGTTCCTTGCAACATTCTCCAAACTTGACGATGTCCGCGGAACAAACTCCACTCCGTTCCCTTTCATCGATATCCAGAAAGACGGTGACAACTACATGGCACTTGGTTACGAGCTCTTCACATGGAACAACGGTGTGCACAACAACGTGTTCAACATGAAAGATGACGTTAACATCTACCTTGGCAGCCACAAGATCACTGCAGGTGCAAGCTACGAGTACCAGATGGCCGACAACGCATACATGCGTAACGGTACAGGTTACTACCGCTACAAATCAGTTGACGACTTCATCAATGGAGCAGCTCCTGATGTAGTATGTCTCACCTACGGTTATGACGGCGAGCAGAACCCAGCAGCCCGCGTACAGTTCCACAAAGCCGGTATCTACGCTCAGGACGAGTGGCAGGCAACCGACACTTTCAAACTCACCTACGGCTTGCGTATCGACGGTCTGTTCTTCGACAACAAAGACCTTATGACAAACCAGGCTATCTACGATCTGAACTATCCTGATGCAAACGGCAACGAGCGTCACATCGACACAGGCAAATGGCCGAATGCAGGTATCACCTTCTCTCCACGTATCGGTTTCACATGGGACGTTCTTGGCAACAAGAGCCTGAAGGTTCGTGGTGGTACAGGTCTGTTCAGCGGCCGTCTTCCATTGGTATTCTTCACCAACATGCCTACAAACGGCGGTATGGTTCAGTACCAGGCTCAGATTGGTCCAACTGCCAAACTTCCTGCTTCAGTATCCAAAAACTACCCGGACGTTCAGGCTGCCCTCGGTGCATTCAAAGGAGGCCTTGTTACAGACGCCAATGGCAATGCAAGCATAGCTGCTCTGCTCGGCAAATTGGGAGAAATGGGTTATCCTACTTCTATCTCTCCTAAAGACGGTACAGTTCCTTCTGCAGTGAACGCAGTTGATCCTAAGTTCAAGATGCCACAGGTTTGGAAAACATCTTTGGCAATTGACTATGCCTTCCCTACTTCATTCCCATTCTCTATCGGTGTTGAGGGTATCTTCAACAAGACTGTTAATGGCGTATGCATCTCTGACTGGAGCATAATGGACATCGGCGGTTTCGTTCGTCACAATGGTGCTGATGATCGTCCTCTCTATCCTGAGAACTTCCGCAGAGGCACCAAGGCATTCGTTCTTGAGAACACCAACAAGGGTTATGGCTGGAGCGCAAGCGCAAGTTTGAACATGAGCCCTGCAAAATGGATTTCCATCTACGCTGCCTACACTCACACTGTAAACAAAGAGATTACAGGTATGCCTGGTTCTGCAGCTGAGTCTGCATTCACATACGTTCCTACATACGAGGGCCCTAACCACATCAAGCTCCACAACAGCCAGTATGTTACTCCGGACCGTGTAGTTGCCACTCTTACCCTTCACGACAAGGGCAACAACCACTACAACTTCATCTATGAGGCATGGAGAGGCGGCAACAGCTACTCATACATGACTACAAACGATATGAACGGTGACGGTTACAACTATGACGCACTCTACATCCCTACAGATGACCAGGTTGGCGTTGGTACTGGTGATTTCCGTTTCAAGACTCAGGATGACGCAGACCGCTTCATGGCATATGTCCACAAGGACAAATACCTCAGCAAGCATCAGGGCCAGTATGCAGAGGCATACAGCGTATACTCTCCATGGGTACACCGCGTAGACTTCAGCTACAAGCACGACTTCAAGATTCCTGCAGGCAAGAACATGAACACTCTCCAGCTTAGCCTTGACGTCAAGAACCTTCTTAACCTCTTCAACAGCAGCTGGGGCGTGTCCAAATACTTCAACCCTGCTGTCGACAGTTCTGCAGAAGGTGGCCACATTCTAAAATACGAAGGTATGGACAGCGAAGGCTATGCAACATTCTCTACACCAAAAGGTGTTAACGGCAATGTTGAGACATTCGTTCCTAGCCATGCTCTTGGCCAGTGCTGGTATGCTTCTATCGGTATCAAATACATGTTCAACTAATCTGAAGCTTACTATTTATTATGAAACTTAGAAATATCATATACGCCCTTGTTGCGGGTGCATCCATATTTGCTTCATGTACCAAGGAGGTTAAACGCGACAGTCTTGATGTACTGAAAGTGGATAAAACCTTTGTCTCAATTGACAAAATGGGCGGAACTGCAACACTTATAATAAACGCAACTGCAGATTGGCATATAGTTGACTCTGTTGTTGTAAAAAATAAAAAAGAATCTGCTTTCCCAGAAGGCCTCACAATTGAACCTCTTGTTGGTTTGAGAGGCGAAACAAAAGTCACATTCACTTCTCCTGATGCTCGCAAAAAAGCAGCAAAATGCCAGATTGAGATCATCTGTGAGGGACAGAGCCAATTCGTTTTATTCAACATGGAGGCTGGTGCTCCGTCACCATATCCTGATTTTAAGGCAGGCAAATACTGGCTTATGTTCCAGCAGGAAGATGGCTCATGGCTTGCATCACAGCACTGCACTGCATCTATTGACGATGCCGGTTCATACGGTTACGTATCATGTGAGCCAGCCAGCGGTAAATTCCCTGATCTGTCTTCCACTGCCAATAACATTTTCACATTCGAAGCTGTTGATGGCGGTTACATTATCAAGGATGTTGAAGGAGGTTACCTCTATCAGGATGCTGCGGGCAAGTACAACAACTTCTACCGCACATCAGAGAAAGGAAAAGCAATGATATGGAGCGTAGAGCAGGATTCCGAGACAGAGTACTACATTACTTCCACTCAGGGCAAATGGATTCAGTATTCAACCGGCTACTCAACATGGGGTGCTTACAACTCTAAGCAGGACAAAGCTCTTCTTCCTTACCTGGTTGAAGCAAAAGATCCTGCACCAGAGGTTATCAAACTCGAGAGTCAGTCTGTTTCTGTTGAGAAAGAGGAGACCGAATTCATTGTCAAGGCAAAGATCAATGCAGACCAGATCAAAGTCGACTTTGATGCTGATTGGTTGAGCTACTACGGAACAAACAATGAAGGCCTCATATTCAAGGCAGCAGCAAATAATGGCGCTCCTAGAAGTGCAGAAGTAAAAATCACAGCCTCGCTCAAACAGGGCGAGAAAACATACTCTGGCGATGCTAAATTCTCAGTTGCCCAGGGTGGTAACAAAGGCGACATCAAAGATATAACCCTTAATAACCCATGTTATATCGAGGGGGTGGTTACAGCCATTAACGCAAGAGGTTTTGTAGTCTCAGACGGTACTGCTTCTGTACTGTACTACCTTGCCAGCGGTTTTGACGCAACAGAGTATCCTATCGGAACAAAGGTTGTCATCAACTGTACAAAAGTGACTTATTACGGTGGTGCACTCCAGCTTGAAGGCGGAAACTGTACTGTAACCAAAGATGGTACAGCCGAGTTTACCTATCCGCAGCCTGTAGTATATGACAAGGCGAAACTTGATGCATATGTTTCTTCATCAGCCAATGATTTCGCAGAATACATTACCTTCACTGCAACCGCTTCAATCAGTGGTAACTACTACAACTTCCTGATTTCAGAGGGAGACACACATGATTTCTCTCTTTACCAGGGTACAGCTGAACAGAAGGCAGGTATCGAGAACGGTAAAACATACGTAGTAGAGGGTTATCTTGTAAGCCGCAGCAGCGGAAGTCATGCAAATGTTGTATTTGTTAAGTACGAAGAAGGCACTCCAGGTCCAGAGCCAGAACCAGAGCCAGAGCCAGAGATTGGTCTTGCAGAGACATCATGGTATCAGTATGCCAATGACCCAGATGGCGGCTTTGCAATCCTTACTTTCATGGACGAAGAGAACTGCTATTTTGCAAATGGTGACAAAGAAGGTATCTGGTGGGAAGATGTCATGACAAGTGCATACACATACGATGCAACAGAGAACCTCGGTTCTGCTTTTGACGGTACAATCGGTTTCCAGATTGGCGAGGACGGCAAAACTCTCATTACAGCAATGGGCTCATTTGAAAAAGGTGAATATGTACCATTCGCTGGTCCAGAGCCAGAGCCAGGTGAGCTTGTATATTCTCTTGAGACTGCCAACGTTCCTGACGGTTCTAACAACTCATATGCAGGCAACTGTGATATCGAGGTTGACGGTATCGTATGGAACCTCCAGGGTAACTCAACAATGCACCCATGGCGTATCGGTGGCAAATCACTCGAAGGTGTAGATCGTACAGTTTATACAAAAACTGCATGGAGCACTACTCTTTCAAAGATTGTTGTTGCCTTTGGTTTCATGAATGACATCACTGTAAATTCTGCAACACTTGTTTATTCAACAAAAGAGGATTTCAGCGAGGCAAAAGAGCTTCCATTCACACCAGCAGCAACAAGCGAGATTGAGATTATCCCAGAGGGTGGTTTCCCAGCAAACTGCTACTACAAATTTGTCTTCAATGTGACTGTTACAGCCACAAGCAACAAATACATCCAGTTCAACGGTGTTGAGTTCTACAAATAACAATCACCATAATATCCAAAAGAACGGAGCCGTGGGGCTCCGTTCTTTTTTTGTAATTTTTGCGCAAATTGGCGATATTTGCGGAATGGAAATCAAGAAATTAACACAGTTTGCAATGGTTGCGGCCGCAATGCTGGCAATGGCATCGGCATGCAAAACCAAGATTGAAACAGTAGAGAACGAGATTATAAAAGAGGTGCCCTCTTATCCTGACCTCCAGGGCCAGAAAGCCGACACCCTTTTCTGCACAAGAGCCGAGGCGCAATTCTACGGCGCATATTCGGAACTGGTGGACCGCTGGTATCTCATGCTTTACACCGGCAAAAGTGCCACTTATGACCTCGGCACCGACACATACAGCGGCGACGGCCAGCTTGTAAAACTCTGCCTGCAGACCAAAATTTCAAAAGGCAGGAAAGAGGATTGGGGCGTGATGGTCCAGCACTACACCGAGCCTGACTCTTATTCCGAACTGCAGATAGGCCAGTGGGAATTCGGTTACGACAACGAGTTTGACCATCCTTATTACGGCAAGCTCTGGGGCAGCTACGGATCCTATTTCGTAGATCTGGACAAGAGCAGTTATGAGCCCCTGATGTTCATGGAGGGCGATTTCAACGTAGCTTACGACAAGGCGAAGAACGAATACACGGTAGAGGGCATGCTTGTGGACGGAACCTTCACAAAACGATATTTCGTATTCAAGGGCGACTTTACCCAGATAGAAGATTACGAGTTCCCCGGCGCGCCGGACACTTCCCTTTCCAAGGATATCACCCTCACTAGGGCCGAACTTCCCAAACTCAGCATTTTTGACCGCGGCGACCAGTACCGTTACGAGAACCCTCCGCGCTACAGCAACTACAGGGTATTCCTGAGCGGCAACGACGTAAACTTTGAGATGCCGTACAAGTCAAGCCCGATAAAGATGGAAGGCGAAGGCCCGGTAATGCTGCTTGACCTTTTTGTGAATCCCGATGCAAACGGAAAGATTCCCGCCGGCGAATACAAGATTGTAAAACGCCTGCCAAACTACGGTATAGACGGAGCCGACATCTGGCCGTTCAAGGTGCTTGAGGGCTATCCACACTACTATTTCACAACCCTCCAGGGCAGCTGGTACTTTAACCTGGCATCGAGCGGATACTGGCAGGGCGATTACGGCCGCGTCACAGACGGAAACGTCTTTGTATCATACCAAGAAGGCTCGGACTCCCCCGTCATCAAAGCCGAACTCAAGGATTGCAGCAATCCTTCACACAAGATTATAATTGACTGGAAATAAGAAGAATCATGAAAAAATACATCACACTTTTTGCTGCTGCGATGCTCACCGTATTCGCATGCAAACCTGTTTCACCAGACCCAAAACCGGAACCTGAACCAACTCCGCAGCCGGAAAAACCAGAAATAAAAGATGAATGGGAGCCAAGCAATTGCATGGCCTACGTAACCGTTGTGGACGGCAAAGAGAAACTGGTGAAAAAAGTTGAAATGAAAAGCGCGGCAAGCTTTGTTTCATCGGCAGGTTTCTACACCCTGTATTTTGCCGATATCCCTGGCTTGTCAAAAGAGCTTCTCACAAGTGACGAATACTCATTTCCGGACAATTGCAACGTCTTTGGCATTTCCGTGATGTCCCCGCTGCTTAACCAGAAGGTTGACATCAACACAGAGACAATGCACTGGATGCTTGGGGCCAACTTCCTGAGTGTCATCCACTTTGGTATTGACGACATCAACAAGGACGAGGCCATCACCGGAGGCCACCTGGAGTTTGATATAGACAAAGAGAAGAATGAAGCCCATGCAGAGGCCAAACTGGAACTTGCCAGCGGGGGTTATCTCTGGTTCAGCTGCAACTGCGATTACACTCCGGGCGGAGAGAACGACAGCGTGTTCCAGTGGGGTGATTTCAGCCGTCCGGTACGTGCCGCATTTTACGAAGAGACCGGTCTTGCAGACGCTCCTCTTGCAATGTACCTTTCATCGGGAGAAATTGAGTGGGGCGAGGATCTGGAAAGGACAACATACCTTGGCGTCCTGCCATCCAAGGCTCTTTGCGACGGCAAGAGCCACGATATTGCAGACAGCATAAAATCCGGCGATCTGGAAATAATGGTGAGGGACTTCAACAGCGAATGGTTCATCACAAGCGGCAACATCATGATAAAGGAAATTGCCCAATACGAGTACGAGATTGTTGTATCCGGAGCAAAGGCCGTGGATATGTACGAAGAGATGGAAGACACAACGCTTGACGTGGTATTCCAGGGTACTCTCAAGGATCTGAGCATCCAGCGTCCGATTGACAACAAATTCACTTACAACAACAAAGACTACACAATCAAGTCATGTGTGGTTGACCTGAGCTCAGAAGTGGCCGAAGTGTATATGCTGCAGGCGGAAGGCATCACCACCGTTGCCGCAGCCAAAGAAGCCGACCCTCTGATCATAAGGATTTCGGCAAGCAAATGGGGAACTAGCGTTGGTCTGAGCACAGACAAGGAGGTCTTCTGCGTAAGCTATGACGGCAATACATGGAACAAGGATAATCTGGACACAGGCTCTTTCATCTGCCACGAATACAATCCACAGACAGGCCTTCTGCACTGCCAGCTTGCCAACATCTACCCTCTGCATTCATCAAAGACAGCCATCAAGATGGAGTACAAGGGAACACCGGTTTATATCAAGTAAGGAATGAAAAAGACAAGAATAACATTAATGGCAGCCGTCATTCTATGGGCCCTGTCATTCTGCTCCTGCACAAAAACCGAGATTGTTTATGTTGACAAGGAGGTAATAAAGGAAGTACCCGTTACTCCCCTCTGCTCATACACTTACGACGGCAAGGAATACTCCGTACATACGCTGGGAGCGGCATTTGAAGAAGGTTATTACACCTTTTTGATTGCACGCGAGCCGCAAAAGCCGTACAATTCCTACCTCAATATAATGATTCCCGATTACAATATGGGAAGGGAATTAGATTTCGGCGACCCAAGCCTTAGCAACAGGATAGATTACGTCATCCTCTTTGAGGATCTGAGCCACTATTACTCGCCTTATTTTGCACCCCAGAGCGGCAAGATGAAAATAAAGAAGGCGTCAGGCAAAAACGCCTACAAGATAGAGATGGATGTAATACTGCGCGACGGCAAGCCGTTCAGTTTCAATTATGAAGGAGAGTTTTAAAAGAAAAGGCCCCACACGGGGTCTTTTTTTTATAAAACAAGGCGGGGCCGTAAGCCGGTTTCTGTTTTGTGCTGCCATTTATCTACGCAACCTACCCCTCGGCGAGTACGGGCAGTACTCATAATGCCGATAAATTTGGTCTTGCAGGCCCTGGTTCCGTCCCTGCAACAGGCCATAAGTTCGATCTTGCAACATACGGTAACTTCGACCTCGTTGACGAGAGCGGTTCACTCTATGTATACGGCGTTTCAACAGGCTGGAACGGTGAGACCAAGAAATTCGGTACTCTCGGCGTTAAAGAGGGTGACATCATCACACTCGTGGGTTACAAGACTTCGTATAACGGCACTAACGAGCTCGTAGGTATGTATATCTCCCATGAGGAAGACCAACCAGAGCCAGAGCCAGAACCAGAACCAGAGCCAGAACCAGAGCCAGAACCAGGTAAAGGAACTCTTGTTTACACACTTGACACAACAGATTCACTTCAGGGTACCAACAACTCATATGCCGGAAACTGCGATATTGAATGCAATGGCATCACATGGAATGTAAACGGCAATACACAGATAAATCCATGGCGTATCGGTGGCAAATCAATCACTGACACAGACAGAACAGTCTTCACAAAAACTGCTTATCCAGATGCCCTTGTAAAGGTTGCTCTTACTGTAGGAACAATGAACAGCATCACTGTAAATTCAGCAAAACTGGTCGTATCTACTTCAGAGGATTTCAGCAGTGCAAAAGAGTATCCATTATCTCTTGAAGCAAACAATACAATTGAGATTATTCCAGAGGGCGGTTTTCCTGCAAACGCATACTACAAGTATGTATTCAATGTCACTGTAACTGAGACTTCTAACAAATTCATCCAGTTCTCTAAAGTGGAGTTCTATAAATAACAATCTCCAATATATCATTAAGAGGGTGGCCCAATAGTCGTAAGACTTGAAGGTCACCTTCTTTTTTTTCAATAAAAACAAAAAGCATCAAAATTCACAAAACCTTACTTTGAAATGTAAACATTGGAATACTTTTTCATAAAATTGTAGTGCAAAAAGGAAATTTGTAACCAAAAATTAACTACATTTGCACCAATAATTTATGACAAAGAATGACAAACTGATTAAAAGACTTAGAAGACGCCCCACAGATTTTACAATTAATGAATTGGACAAGCTATTAAACTCTATGGGCTTTGAAAAGGATAATAAAGGAATGACATCCGGTTCAAGAGTAAAATACCTCAATCGTGAAAAGGGAATCACAATAATGATTCACACTCCTCATCCGGCGAATACACTGAAGATGTACGTAATTGACAATATTATAGATACGCTTACAAAAAATGAATTGCTATGAATAACGAATGCTTGACATACAAGGGATACCTCGGAAGTATAGAATATAGCATAGAAGACAACATCCTTTTCGGAAAAGTAATTGGTGTCAATTCTTTGCTCACGTATGAAGCTGAAACAATAAAAGAACTTGTTTCAGAATTTCACAAGACTGTTGATGAATATCTGGAATTCTGCAAAGAACAGGGAATCAAAGCAGAAAAAACATATTCAGGAACTTTGAGTATAAGGATATCCCCCAAGACGCACAGTCTTATTGCACAGAAAGCCATGATGAGTGGAATCACAATAAACAAATTCATAAGCAAAACACTTGACGCAGCAGTTGTTTAGTTGTGATTTCGGCATAATTTGGCGATATTTGCACAGCGAAAATAAATAATGATAGACCTCCACATACACCTTGACGGAGCCGTTTCATTTGAATCGGCCAGAATGCTTGCGGCAATGCAGGGACTTCCTGTTCTTGGAGATGAAGAACTTAGAGAGAAAATGCAGGTGAGGCCGGGTAACGATTCCCTGGCGGAGTTCCTCACCAAATTCCACTACCCTTGCAGCCTGCTGCAAACAAAAGAGGCTATCACCCAATGCGTACGCAATCTGCTGCAAGACCTTAAGAAAAACGGGATAGAATACGCGGAAATTCATTTCGCCCCGATATTCTGCATGGATGGAGGCCTTGGCCAGGAAGAGGCCCTGCAGGCAGCCATTGCAGGCCTGGACGACAGTATTGTTCCCGCCCGTTTCATCCTGTGCTGCATAAGGCTGGTTTTTGACGCCCTATACGACAAGAATATGGAGACCGCCCGTCTGGCTGTTAAATATCATGGCAAGGGTGTTGTGGCAATGGGCCTTGCCTGCGATGACGGAACATATGACATAGCCTCCTACGCCCCATTCTTTGAACATGCAAGGCAGGCAGGCGTTCCGCTTAGCATACATGCCGGGGAAACCAGGATAAACGGCGTGCAGAGCGTTATAGATGCCATAAACCTTGGTGCGTCACGCATAGACCACGGCGTGCAGGCATCCCTTAGCGATGAGGCCATGAGCCTTCTGCAGCAGAAGAACATTCCTCTTACTGTGTGCCAAACCTCCAACCTTTGCACCGGTGTATACAAGGACATTAAGGAGATACCTATCCTGGAATTCAAACGCCGTGGCATACGTTTCTGTCTGGCAACCGATGATCCTTGCGTTGAAAACACCACACTGGAGCGCGAATACAGCCTTCTGAAAGAAAACTTCTGCTATTCCGATGCCGAAATCATGGAAATGCAGAAGCAGGCGATAGAAATCTCTTTCGCCCCTGAAGAAATCAAGGAAAAATTAAGGAAAATGTAAAAAAACAAGGCGGAGCCGTAAGCCGGTTTCTGTTTTGTGTTGTCATTTATCTTCGCAACCTACCCCTCGGCGGGCACGGGCAGTGCCCATAGTGCCGATATATTTGGTCTTGCAAGCCCTGGCTCCGTCCCTGCAACATATCGCTATGCTGCAGCGTAAGCTCTTACCTCACGGTTTCACCCTTACCATCGCTGGCGGTCTGTCTCTGTTACGGATTGCCTGAAATTACTCCCACCTGTGCTTTCCACAGCAGGGTGCCCTACTTGTCCGGACTTTCCTATGGAATGGGTACCATTCCATAGGAAAGGATACCCCCATCGACAACTCGCCCCACCTTGTTTTATTTCAAAGATTTGCAAAGTTAGTCATTTTTACTTTCGTTGCAAAATTTGTATATTTGCAAGTTATTATAAACGATACTATGACTAAACAGACAGATAACATAAAAATGCTGGTGGAACGCCGTGCAAACGCAAAATTGGGCGGTGGAGAGAAGAGGATTGAAGCGCAGCACAGCAAGGGAAAATTCACAGCCAGGGAAAGGCTGGCCCAGCTGCTGGACGAAGGCAGTTTCGAGGAGTACGATATGTTCGTACAGCACCGCTGCAGCAACTTCGGCATGGACAAGAGCCGCTTTGACGGAGATGGCGTGATTTCCGGCCAGGGCACAATAAACGGACGCCAGGTGTTTGTATACGCACAGGACTTCACGGTGAATGGAGGTTCCCTTGGCGAAGTTCAGGCCCGCAAGATCTGCAAGGTTATGGATATGGCGCGCGAGAACGGCGCACCCCTCATCGGCCTTAACGACAGCGGCGGAGCACGCATACAGGAGGGCATCAGCAGCCTTGCCGGCTTCGGAGAGATATTCCAGCGCAATATAATGAACAGCGGTGTGATTCCGCAGATAAGCGGCATCTTCGGCCCATGTGCAGGCGGTGCGGTATACTCCCCCGCCCTCACAGACTTCAACATAATGATCCAGAACAGCTCCTATATGTTCCTCACCGGCCCTGCTGTTGTGAAACAGGTTACAGGCGAGGACGTGAACCAGGAAGACCTTGGCGGAGCATCGGTTCATGCATCGAAATCCGGCGTGGCCCATTTTTCGGCTGTGGATGAGACAGAGGGCATCAATATGATAAAGGCCCTGCTAAGCTTCCTGCCCCAGAACTGGAAAAGCAAGGCTCCGGAGCTTCCTACGAAGGACCCGGTTGACAGGGTATCGGACCGTCTTAACGAGATTATTCCGGAAAACCCGAACCAGGCCTATGACATGTACGACGTCATTGGCGAGATTGTGGATGACGGGGGCTTCCTGGAGGTGCACAAGAACTGGGCGCGCAATATTATCGTTGGCTTTGCGCACATAGGAGGAAAATCCGTTGGCGTTGTTGCCAACCAGCCTAAGGTGCTTGCAGGTGTGCTGGACATCAATGCCTCACGCAAGGCGGCACGCTTTGTACGCTTCTGCGACGCATTCAACATCCCTCTGGTAACTCTTGTTGACGTACCGGGCTTCCTTTGCGGCACGCAGCAGGAATATGCAGGCATAATAAGCAACGGCGCAAAACTGCTGTACGCCTATGGCGAGGCCACCGTCCCGAAGGTAACCGTCACCCTGCGCAAGAGCTATGGCGGCGCACATATCGTAATGAGCTGCAAGCAGTTAAGGGGCGATGTAAACTATGCATGGCCAAGCGCAAACATCGCCGTGCTGGGTGCATCGGGAGCAGTGGAGATACTTTACGCAAAACAGCTGAAGGCCATTGAAGACCCGCAGCAGAAGGCGAAGTTCAAGGAGGAGAAGATGGCCGAGTATGACGCACTCTTCAACAACCCGTACCAGGCAGCGGAATCTGGTTATGTGGAAGACGTGATAGAGCCAAGAAACACACGTTTCCGCATTGCGCGCGCACTGGTGCAGCTGGAGAACAAGGATCAGAAGAATCCGTGCAAGAAGCACGACAACCTGCCTTTGTAAGATATGGAGAATCTTTACGGACCATACGGCTTTGTTCTGGCGGGAGTGTGCATCTGCGTTGTGTTTGCGGCGCTGCTTCTGCTGGCCATGGGCTACACACTCATGGGCAAGTACTTCGAGTATCGGCTTAAGCATGCAAAGAACATCAGGCCAAACGAGATTCCGGAGCCTGTGAAAGAAGAGGAAGCACACGATGTGGAAAGCGGTGTCATTACCATAAACCGCAGTTCACAGCCATACGGACAGCTTCCTACCCCAGTTATCATCCCGATGAACGTGAAACTGGGCTTTGCATCGGCCCACAGCGATGAATATCTAATTGCAACAGACCCTGCAAGCCGTCAGCACACAATGAGCAGCGGAACCGTGATATGTCCTTTGCCGGGAGTTATCATAGGCATAAGCGTGAACGTTGGAGACCATGTTGTGCCGGGCCAGAGGGTGGCAACGCTGGAAGCGATGAAGATGGAGAACGCCATAGAGGCGGAGAAGGCCGGCACTGTGAAGGCCATACATATAAAGGTGGGCGATTCCGTGCTGGAAGGTGCTAAAATTGTGACTATTGCGTAATGAACAATATATTTGAAAGTTTACAACAGTTCTGGGCATACACTTCTTTCCCGAACTTCACATGGCAGCATGCCCTGATGATTGTCATAGGCATCACCTTCATCACCCTTGCCATACGCAGGGAGTGGGAGCCATTGCTTCTTGTGCCCATAGGTTTCGGCATGATAGTGGGCAACATCCCTTTTGTGGAGGGCATGAACATAGGCATCTACGAGGAAGGCTCAGTTCTTAATATCCTATATTCCGGCGTGCGCTATGGCTGGTATCCGCCACTCATCTTCCTTGGGATAGGTGCAATGACAGACTTTTCGGCCCTTATTTCGCAGCCCAGGCTTATGCTTATTGGCGCTGCGGCACAGATGGGCATATTCGGGGCCTATCTGCTGGCCCTCAGCCTTGGTTTCATGCCTGCAGAGGCCGGTGCGATAGGTATCATAGGCGGTGCCGACGGCCCAACAGCCATCTTCCTAAGCTCCAAGCTGGCACCGGACCTGATGGGCGCCATTGCAGTATCAGCCTATTCATATATGGCGCTGGTGCCTGTAATCCAGAGGCCGATAATGCTGCTGCTCACAACGAAGAAAGAGCGTCTGATAAAGATGCCAACCCCGCGCCAGGTTTCGCAGAGGGAGAAGGCCATCTTCCCTATCATAGGTCTTATTTTCACCGCAGTGATAGTGCCAAGCGGATTGCCGCTTCTGGGTATGCTGTTCTTCGGTAACCTGTTGAAGGAGAGCACCGTAACGCGCCGATTGGCCGAAACCGCACGCGGCCCGCTGATTGACGTCGTAACCATTCTGATAGGATTCACCGTGGGCGCAAGCACCCAGGCAGACAAGTTCCTTACGGGACGCTCCGCCCTTATCTTCGGGCTGGGTCTGGTGTCCTTCATAATTGCAACCACTTGCGGCGTTCTGTTCGTGAAGATATGGAACCTCTTCCTTAGTGAAGACAGGAAGATAAACCCTCTGATAGGCAATGCCGGCGTATCTGCCGTTCCGGACAGCGCCCGCGTATCAGAGACCGTAGGCAGGGAATTCGACCCTAAAAACCATCTTCTGATGAATGCCATGGCCCCTAACGTTGCCGGCGTCATAGGCAGCGCCGTGGCCGCCGGTATCCTCCTCTGCTTCCTCAGCTAGATTCTATATTATAATAGAATTATTACAGCTGATTTTTGGGCTTCACCTTCTGCACGTCCTTCCTCCCGGCCGCTGTTGCCGCTGCAGACGATGTGGAGATAGGATGATGGTGGTGTAATGCCCCGGGCGGGGCGTTGCATAA
>JAKSKO010000049.1 GCA_024401715.1 Bacteroidales bacterium | reverse complement strand
TTTATTTTTATTTTTATTTTAATATGTCTATAGTGTTTATTTGTTGCTCCATTTTGTTATGAGATTTCTTGTGCTCGTGTGATGTATAAGTATAATTCGTGCTGTCTTGGAAGAACTGTTTCGGTGGGTAATGATAGCCGCAGCTGCTCTCGTGATTACACCTACCTACAGTTTCGTTGAGGTAATTGCCATCCTCATCAATATATCGGGTGAAGCACCGACTTTTCTCGCATTTGGGGCAACGATACCGGCTCTGTGGGCCAGAGTAGGGCTCCAGTTTATACCTCCTGCTCATCTTCGTTTTTATTAATGGTGTTTACAACTCGCCCGACTGTTGACTTACTGACTCCCACTTCACTCTGTATTTGTCTATAGGAGTAGCCTTGTGCATGGAGGCTGAGGATTCTCTGCTCCAAATTTTGAACATCTTCTTCAGACATAGATTTCAAGTGTGCCCTCTCTCTGCCTTTTCCTAGATTCTGGATTCGTAACGCATTCTCATCTGTGCCTATCTGGAAGATTAATACACTGTCAGCGTCGTACTTAAGTTCTGCCGAACGCACCTTGACCTGCTTGATGTATCGAAGGTGATTGTCTTTTGCAGAATGTCCAATGCAGAAGGCACTATCAAAGAAGTTCATAAGTTTTTTAGAGCCTGCTAAATCATTCTGGGTCATTGGATTGATCATGGAGCGCTTGGGGGTATGCGCTACAACCAATACGGTATATCCTTCTGATTTCATCCCCAGGACCTTTTTCATGAATCTACCCGCAACCTCACCCTTCTCACTCTCGTTGCACAGATAAGTGAGATTGTCAATTATGATTACCTTCGCATTAACCTTCTCTGCGGCAGCTTTAATGCTTGAGAAAATGACATCTTCAAAATTCTCGGAATCCATTGAGCAAGTGTTCATAGTAGCCCTGTAGAATGAGGAAGGGAATATATGCACTTCTCCACCTCTTCCGGTATAGCGCTTCTGAAATTGCTTCTCTGAAAGTTCGAAATCTGCGTAAAGAACATTCCTACTTTGTGCGATTTCTTCGCCGATTTGCACCGCCATGATAGTCTTACCGCAATTGGAGTCTCCAAACATGCATGTGATTTCGTTCTCTATCACCAATTCATCATACAAATTCACAGGGTCAGGTTTCAATATTGCGTCCGCTATAGTGTCATTCGCCGATTTAATTGTAAGGAGACCAGCAGCATGGCCTCTTCGTGTCTCCATTTCCGCCCGTATAGCTTCGGTTGGGTTGTCTTCCTTCTTCATTACTTTGTTTTTTTTGAATTCTTTTCAAAAAGTTCTATTGCGAAATCTGCGTCTACCACAATAGTGCGACCGTCCTGCGATACCGCCTCCTTTATAATAGTGTTCTTAAGTTTCTGCGCTCTGCTCTCCTTACAGTGGAAGAGCTCGCAAATTCCGTCGAGCCCGTATACGAGTCTTTTCTGTCTCATCCCATTTGTACCATCGCGTGCGGCTGCTGCATTGAGTATGGACTTAAGCTGTCCGACGGTCAGCATTGATATGGGCGTGGAATCATCCACATGGTTCAATTGATTGTTCATTGTTCATTTTCTTTATTAATTTCTGACTCCTAGACACTAGCGCGCTTTTGTGCCTTGACGTCAATGCGAAGATATAATGATATAGTCTAACGTTGTACTGATATTTTATTGTGCTGTATATCAATATTTTATGCGAGTATCTAACGTGCGGTCTAACATTGATTGCAGCTGTGCATAAACGAAAAGAAGCAGAGATTTCTCTCCGCTTCTCATAATGATATTTGAAATGTTAGTACTTATGTCCCAGGTTGTCCCAAGTGTCCCAAACTGTCCCAAACTGTCCCGGGTGTCCCAGGCTGTCTCAGTTGTCTCAGTTGTCTCAGTTGTCTCAGTTGTCTCAGTTGTCTCAGGTATCCTATCTGTCCAGGTTGTCTTCTGTGTTACTGGTTATAGGTTTCATTGTCCAAGGCGCGTTTTATAATATTTTCTATCTCCCTCTGGATTTTCTTTTTATGATCGCCATCAACTGCTGATAATCCAGACCGTAGAGCACCTCCAAAATTCGTCGAACTAAAGAACTCATTTTTACCCCACAGGATTGTGAAGTTTTTATCCCGATTGAATATGTTCTTGTGTTCTTTACAAAAATACCATATCGTGTCTGCCATTATATAGTAATCTGATACTTTCCAATCTTCATCTCTGATTGGCTGACATTGGCTATCAAGATAGCCTTCATTAATTAGCCAGTAGAAGCATTTTACACAAAGATTGCTGTCTCTCATTTCTTGAGGTAAATGCTTGCTGACTTCAACGTACTCAATCTCTTTATCACCCTTATACTCCTGGAAAAAGGAATAAAACTCTTGTGGCCCAAATCTTTCTTCTGAAAAGTATTTATTGACAAGTTTCTTATTTTCAAGCATCTTTGTGACCCTGCTTTTTGTGTCATTTGCATAGAATGCACTCATCAGGTCTTCCATGAACATGCTATTCCTAAACTCTTGAGTGAGTCGGAAATTGTCTTTATATCCGTAATACTTATCATGGCATCGTTTTAGTAGAAGATATTTTCCGATGTCATTGATGGGGATGTGGTACCATTTTGTTCTTCTTTCTATTGGGCGATATATGCTTGATATACAGCAATACCAAATCAGACAAATGGTTGCCAATAAAAGAATGGTAAGCAATATAAATGTAATCAGCAAAACAGTAAGGTCAAGTAACGAAGGGAGTAGAGAATCCTGTTTGTCTGCTATTGTCGCTGTAGTTTTTAATGAATCTGTTACGATTTTTACAGCGCCTTTTGTCGCAATCTCTATGGTGTCAATTTGTGAGAGATTCAATGAATCTATATTTTCCATGTTATTTACTGTTTAAAAAACTCTTCAATCTTCGCCATACCTTCTTCCCTGGACTTGTCGCTTACCTCGATGTATGGCTTCATCGCGTGATAATCAGCATGACCGGTGTACTTCATAACAAGCTGCGGGGGTACACCGGCAGCAAGGGCGTTACAGATGAATGTGCGACGAGCTGCATGTGTGCCAATAAGCTTCCATTTCGGTTCGCATATGTCTTTTCGTTTACCGTCACAATACTGAACAATGTTTATGGGCTCCAGAAATTCGCATAACTCGCAAACATCCTTCAGGTACTTGTTCATCTTCTGATTTGAGATTACAGGCAGAGCGAGGCCATCATAATCGAAAGCTGCATACTTATCAAGTATTTTCTGCGCATACTCATTTACGGGAATCTCAACCGCGTCGTCAGTCTTGATTGTAGTTATATGAATCCTTCCGTTGACAATGTGGTTGCGCTGCAGCTGCGCCATGTCCGAATAGCGGAGCGAGGTATATGCACAGAAGCAGAACAGGTCTCTAACCTTGTCAAGAGACTGTTTCTCTTCAACGACCTTGACATACTCGTCACCGTTCATGGTATGCAGGGTAACCGTGGTCCCGTTCTTGGGAATCTTGAAGTTGTACAGTTTCAGCAGCTCCTCCTTGGTGAGGAATATCACAGGTTTTTTCGTGTCCTTGAGACGGGCTTTGTATGATTTGAAAACAACAACACTGGTGTATCCTTTCTCTACGCACCATCCCAGGTACCACCTAATCATGGTCAGTTCTTTTGATATTGACACGTCAAGCATTTGCAGTTCGATTGCGTCGAATCGCACGTAGGCATCGAAGGTTTCTTTGTCCCAGTCATCCAGCGTGATATTCTCATTGAACTTCATGATATGCTTGCGCAGGGTGCCGAATTTCTTTGCAGTATTGATAGCCCATTTGTGGTTCATGGCGCCGTCCAGCAAGAATTCGTCAAAGTGTTTAAAGAAGCCTACCGGTCCTCCGGATTCCTCGTCCTCAGAACCCGTAGAACGCCCTACGACCTCAGACAGCTTGCGTTTTATCTGGTCCTTGCTCAACTTGGCATTATTCGCTTCCAAGGCATCAAAGGTAGATGTTATTGCAGCAATTCTAGAATTGATCAAATTGAAAGGGACCTTCTTCGCATTGCTCGCACCGTGCTTCACTTTCATTGCATTTTCGTCCCACTTTTGTGGCGAAATGCTATAGCCGATGCTGGAACAGAATCGAACTCCGTGAAGATAGATTGATACGTTGATTGGATGATCGCCTTTCTTGTCAGGTCGAGTAAAGAGATAGAACGTAACAGCCATAGCTTGTAATTATTTTTTACAATACAAATATACAAGCTATTTTCAAAAACACAAGGTAAAATTAAAAAAAGCCTGATACCGCAAACTGCTTGATATCAGGCCTTTAATAATGTTTAACAATCTTTGAAAATTGTTGCTCGTGCGGGCGAAGGGACTCGAACCCATACGCCGTAGGCACCAGATCCTAAGTCTGGCTTGTCTACCAATTTCAACACGCCCGCGGGATTGGACTGCAAAGATAGACACAATAATTGACAAAACAAAATTATCTTATCTCCTGCCTCCGAAGCCTCCTGGAGGAGGGCCCATCATTGGACCGCCTCCACGGCCGCCGCGTCCTCCACCAGGGCCGCCCATCATTCTGCCGCCGCCGAATGTTCCGAATCGGAAGGTAACTGAAAGAATTACATATCGGCCAAGAGTGTTGCTTATGCTCTCGCTGTGGTAGTTGTTGGTGTCGCTCACATTCACGCTGCGGCTCTGTCCAAGAAGGTCATAACCTTTCAGAGCCAGGGTAATCTGGTCTTTGAACAGAAGCTTGGTGATTTCCGCGTTAAGAATATGTGCATCCGGCTGCGCTGTGGTGTAGCCGTCATATCGGTTGTAGTTGTAGTCCGCAATGATGTGTACGCCGCCAGGAATGTTCCAGTTCATCGAACCCTCAACAGTTGTGTTGAAGGTAGGGGCTGTGGAACCCATTGAAATCTGGTACCAGCCCTTGTTCATGCGTGTGCTTGCCCCAACATTCACTTCCACAAGCTCGTGACGGTATGTGAGGCGGAAGCGCTCCATCATGAAGAGGGTCTGGGTTTTGTTGATATTGAAGTTGTCCTTCCAAAGCTGTCCGTCATTATCCTCAAACATCTCTTTGTGGAACATGTCATAGTCGAACTCTCCCTTATCATAGTACTTGTCCATGTCAAGCTTGTCGCCAACCTTCAGATATGTAGAGGAGTTGTTGTACCTCATCATCAACATGTTGAAGATGGTGAAAGGACTTTTCGCGATGGGGGTGTTCAGCATCACGCGCAGGCTGGCATTGTATGAGTTCGGACCGTTCACAGGGATTGAGAACTGGCGTCCGCCAAGGTCATACCAGTTTGTGCTTACGATAGGGTTCTGAACTATTCCGCCATCCATGGAAACATTCACCGATGTGAAGGTGGCTTTGTTTGTGAAACCGTATCGGCCATTTATCGAATGGTTGAAGTATGGCTGCAGATAAGGGTTACCCAGGGCGATGCGCATAGGGTCTGTGTTGTCCGGAACAGGCATCAACTGGCTTGTTGAAGGCTGGTTGCTTCGGCCCCAGTAGTTCACGCGCAGGTTATTGTTGTCGTTGATGTCATACCTGAGGGAAGCCTGCGGAGCCCAGTTCAGCACATTGTTTTCGTACTTTTTCTCCTGGCCGTTCCTGGTTGTTATATTGATGGTCTGGGTAGGGTTGGCACTTACACCCAGCTGAGCGCTGAAACCGTCAACCTGATACATCATGTTAAGGCCTGCCCTGTGGTTGTGGGAGGTGTTGTTGATGTTGTTGGAATAAGTGCTGTTCAGAATCTCCTCCCTGTTAACCTTGCTGCTGAAAACTTCGTTATAGATGAAATCGTATTTTTTCATCAAGTCTTCCTGAAGCTGGATTTTGTCCAGATAGGAGTAGAGATTTGCAGGTACATTTGTTATGTCGTATGTATTCTTGTACGAAGTCTGGTTGTTCCAGCTGTATCGGTAGTTGGCTTCAAGGAACCAGTTGGTCCACAGAGGCTCTGTGTATGTGAGGCCGGCAGAAAGCGAATTGTTTTTCTGGTTCTGGTCTATATGCTGGTTAACCCACTCTTCCTCCTGCTTGACAATCTCGTTTGTATAGCTCTGGTTAAAACCGTTCATGTCGTTGTTGCTGAAGTTGTAACGCATGTTCACGGTCATCGTGCGCCCGGCTTTTCCCAGCTTCTGGCGAAGAAGGAATCGGCCGCTGGCAGTCCAGTTCTTGTTGAAACCGTTGTTGGTGTTGTATCCGCTGTTTACGGCCTCTTCGTTGTTGATGTCTTTGTACAGACGGGTGGTGGAGTTCTCCGAATACTGGTTGTAGTTGCCGTTGCCGAAGTTGAACTGAGGCTCGAACAATACGGAAGTGTTCTGGTTGAAGCGGTGGTCTATCCTTAGGCCGAAGCGGTGCCCGTTGGTGAAGCGCCTGTTGTAGCCCTCGTTGTGCGACCTCAGGTCCTCGTTTTCGCTTACGTGGGTATCCCTGTCGCTAACCTCCTGCACAAGGCGGTCACTGCCGTTGTAAAGGTAGTTGCCTGCAAGCTCCATCCTGTTGTCCAGCAGGTTCCATGAACCGTTGATACCGCCCATCCAGCTGGTGGTGATGCCGCTGTTATTGCCCCAGCCGCCGAAGCCGCCGCCACCGCCGCCTCCCATCATGCCGCCCATCATTGCGCCGGCCATGTCGTTGAAACCACGGTTGTTGGTGTTGTTGCCGTTAAGGATGATGCTTATCTGACGGTTCTCTGTGAAGTTGCCGATGAAGCCGTTGCCCTGATAGCGCCAGTCATTCAGAGGGTTGTTCTTTGAAGGGACGTCGTGTCCGCCGCCGGCCATGATGTTGCCGAACCAGCCGTTCATCATACCCTTGCGTACACCAAGGTCTATCACTGTCTCTTCCTCGCCGTCGTCAATGCCGGTGAATATGGCCTGGTCCGATTTCTTCTCCACAACCTTCACCTTCTCTATAATCTTCGAAGGGATATTCTTTGTTGCAAGCTGAGGGTCGTCCAGGAAGAAGGTCTTGCCCTCGATTGTAATCTTGCTGATGGTTTTGCCGTTGGCTGTGATGTTGCCGTCGGAATCCACATCTATGCCCGGAAGTTTCTTCAGCAGGTCCAGCAGCATGTCGTTGTCGGACAGCTTGTACATTGATGCGTTATACTCAACGGTGTCTTTCTTGATGGTTACGGCATTTCCCACATCGGTAACCTTTGCCGCATCCAGCATCTTTGTGTCCGGATCCATCTTTATGTCGCCAAGGTTTATCCTCTCGCTGCCCATGGTTATCTCGCGCGTAACGGGCTTGTAACCAAGAAGTTCTGCCTTCAGTGTGAATTTGCCTTTTCTTATGCCGCTGAATGTGATGCTGCCGTTTTCCTCGCTAAGCACGAATTTGGCTGCATCTTTTGCTCCTTCGGGTGTAAGTGAAACTGTAGCGTATGGGATTGTTTCGCCTGTATTTGCGTCCACAAGACGTCCTGTTACAAGTCGTCCTCCCACACCGGAGCTCTGTGCCGATAGGGTAGTGGCGATAAAGGCGAACAACGCTATCAGCAATAGTCTAGGTTTTTGAATCATGTGTATATACTAAAATAAAGAACCTTTCATAGGTTGCAATATACGTGCCAAGAAGGTTCTATTTTTTTACTCTGTCCGGGTTTTCAGCTATGAATTTTTCCCAGCTGTTCTTGCCTTTGTGCCCGGCAAGCGGGGATGTCATATGGTAGAAGTGACAGAGGGCTATTCCCAGGGCATCGGTGGCGTCAAGATACTTCGGGTCGAATTCCACTTTCAGGGTTTTCTGCACCATGATGTTCACCTGTTCCTTGCTTGCCGCTCCGTTCCCCACTATGGCCATTTTAGCCTCTCGCGGGGCATATTCGGCCACCTGTATTCCGTGCGCCGCCGCAGCGGTTATAGCCGCACCCTGCGCACGCCCCAGCTTCAGGATCACCTGTGCGTTCTTCCCGTAGAAAGGGGACTCGCAGGCCACTGCATCGGGGTGATAAGTGTCTATCAGAAAATTGATTTTCTCGTATATCCGGGCCAGCTTCGTGTATGCGTCCTTTTCTTTTCTAAGGTCCAGAACGCCCATGTCCACAAAGGCTGGCTTGCGGTTTTCCACGGAAATAACCCCGTAGCCAAGCAGGTTGGTTCCGGGGTCAATTCCAAGAATAACGTTGTTAACAGGCATTACTCTATAACGTCGAAGCCTGTATATGGGCGAAGTACCTCAGGGATAATGATCTTGCCGTCTTTCTGGCAGTTCTCCAGCAGGGCTGCAACCACGCGTGGAAGAGCAAGCGAGCTGCCGTTCAGAGAGTGGCAGAGCTGAATCTTGCCATCGGCATCTTTGTAGCGGCATTTCAGGCGGTTGGTCTGATAGCTCTCAAAATTTGAAACCGATGAGATCTCCAGCCAGCGCTGCTGTGCTGTAGAGTAGAGCTCAAAGTCATATGTGATTGCAGAAGTGAAACTCATATCGCCACCGCAAAGACGAAGGATGCGGTATGGAAGGCCCAGTTTCTGAACAATGCCCTCTACGTGTGCAACCATCTGATCCAGAGCGGCATAGCTGTCCTCCGGCTTCTCTATGCGCACAATCTCCACTTTGTCGAACTGGTGCAGACGGTTAAGGCCGCGTACGTCCTTGCCGTATGAGCCGGCCTCGCGGCGGAAACAAGGAGTGTAGGCTGTCATCATCTGCGGAAGCTGTTTCTCCTGAAGGATAACGTCGCGGAAGATGTTGGTTACAGGTACCTCAGCGGTTGGAACCATATAGAAGTTGTCCAGGGTTGCGTGATACATCTGGCCCTCTTTGTCCGGAAGCTGGCCTGTGCCGAAGCCTGAAGCCTCGTTAACCATTACAGGCGGCTCAACCTCCAGATAGCCTGCGCTGGTGTTGCAGTCCAGGAAGAAGTTGATGAGTGCGCGCTGGAGCTTTGCACCTTTGCCTTTGTATACAGGGAAACCTGCGCCGGTAATCTTCACGCCGAGGTCGAAGTCAATAAGGTCGAACTTCTTTGCAAGCTCCCAGTGTGGAAGAGCGTCTGCGCCAAGATCAGGGATAACGCCGCCCTGTTTCACAACTACATTGTCCTCGGCTGTGCGGCCCTCAGGTACAAGATCGCAAGGGGTGTTAGGAAGAAGGACAAGTTTGGCCTCCAGTTCCTTGATGTTCTCCTCTGCCTTTACTGCAAGCTCTGCCGATTTCTCTTTCAAAGCTGCAACATCTGCCTTTGCCTGCTCTGCGGCCTCTTTCATGCCCTGTTTCATAAGGGCGCCTATTTCGGCCGCCTTTTTTTTCTGCTCTGCAAGATTGCTGTCCAGTTCCACCTGGATCTTCTTGCGCAAATCATCCAGACCAAGAATCTGGTCCACGTCGGCTTTGGCGTCATAGCCTTTCTTAGCCAACTTCTTTACTACCTCTTCGGTATTCTCGCGAAGTGCTTTAAGTGTTAACATATTGTGTTTTCTTTTGTTTTAATGCAAAAAAGAACCGTGCCCGATACAAGGGTACAGTTCTTCTTTAATGTGTGCAAACCCCTGCCGTTAGTTCTCGAATGGAATTACCGACACGTACGATTTGCCTTCTGCTTTCTTTGCGTACTTTACAGTACCGTCTACAAGAGCATACAGGGTGTGATCCTTACCCATGCCTACGTTAAGACCTGGATTGTGAACTGTACCTCTCTGACGAACCAGGATGTTGCCAGCCTTTACTGCCTCAGAACCGAATTTTTTGAGGCCAAGTCGTTTGCTTTCTGATTCACGGCCGTTCTTTGAACTACCGACGCCTTTCTTGTGTGCCATACTTTAAATCCTCCTTAGCAAATTTCGTTAATCTGAAGTTTAGTAAGATACTGACGGTGACCGTTCAGTTTTTTGTAACCTTTACGACGTTTTTTCTTGAAAACCAGAACTTTGTCTGCTTTGCACTCGTCGCAAAGTACAGTTGCTTTAACAACAGCACCCTCTACATAAGGAGCGCCTAGTTTGATTTCGCCGTCATTGTCAATCAGAAGGACTGTCTTGAACTCTACGGCTGCACCTTTCTTATCCGCAAGGCGGTTAACAAAGATTTCCTGCTCTGGAGACACCTTGAACTGGTGACCTCCGATTTCTACAATAGCGTACATTGTATTAAAAAAACTTTAAAAGTTTGGATTGCAGGCGGGCGGATTTCATATTCCGTCTCTTTCCGAGCCTGTCAATCGTACAAATTGGGTTGCAAATATATCACTTATTTTTTGTTTCACCAAAGTTTTTACTACTTTTGCGCCGTTATAACACTTCTGTTATGGATGTATTCTTCAATTACTCCGGACAGGTGTCCGGAAAGGACTTTATCGGGCGTAAAATGGAGTTGAATGCGATGACGAATCTCATTCTTTCCGGTGAAAACATCGCCCTCTACGGTGAACCCAAAACAGGCAAGCGCTCACTCATTTTCCAGGCTTTCACAAGGCTTGGCCTCTCCGGCCGCCAGATGGCTGTGGTAAAGATAGATTTCATGCGTGCGCGGACCACTGCCGATATTCTGGAAACCTATGCTTCGAATATCATACGCAGCTGTGCCACCCAGGTATCGGACTACGAGGATATGTTCATCAGTTATCTCACCGGAGGAAACATGGTTTTCGACCGGGAGGCCGCCTACGAAGACAGGACCTTTCTTTCTTTTTCCGCCACCCCGGACAAGGAGGATGTGGAACGTGTTCTTTCTTTCCCGTTTCATTATTCCAAGGATAAGGGGCAGCAGACAGTCCTTTTCCTGGATGAGTTCCAGAATTTCAGCGAATCGGAGGATGATTACCACCTTTTCAAGTGCCTGGAGCGTCTTCTGGAAGATATGGACCGAAGCTGTTCGATGATTTTTTCCGGCAGCCGTTTCAATGCCATGAAGGATATTTTTGAGGTGAAGCGCTATCTGTGGAACGATGTGGAGCTTTTCCCTCTGTCGCAGTTTTCACCGGCCGATATCACGGATTATGTCCAGAAGGGCTTCCAATACAGGGGCAAGGTTATAGACAAGTCCCTGATTTTTGACGTGTCGGAGATGCTGCGCTATAATATGTGGTATATAAACCATCTTTTCAGCATAGTGGACAGGACCGCGGTGGGATACATCAACCAGATGTATGTGAACGAGGCCATGAAAAATCTCATTGCCATACACAGGGACAGATTCTTCGCCCAGATGACGGACCTTACGGATTTCCAGATACATCTGCTGAAGGCAGTGATGGACGGGGAGACCAGGTTCAGCACCGCCGGCGTCATAGAGAAATACAAGCTTAACTCATCGGCCAATGTGAAACGCCTGAAAGATGCCCTGCTGAAAAAGGAAGTTCTTTGGTTTGATGAAAACGACGTCCCTCATGTCCAGGATATCCTGTTCGAGATATGGCTGAGGGAAGAATATTTTGGAAAAACAGGAAAATAATCGTACATTTGCCGTCCCGAAAGCCAAGAACTCGGGCTAGCAAGCTTGGCAACAGAGAAAAGGAGGTGATTCAACATGATTATCGTACCGGTAAAAGAAGGTGAAAATATCGAGAAGGCGCTTAAGAAATTCAAACGCAAATTCGAGAAGACAGGCGCAATCCGCGAGCTTCGTGCACGTAAAACTTACGAGAAACCGTCAGTAACACGCCGTCTTGCCAAGATGAAAGCCATCTACGTAAACCATCTCCGTCTTGAAGAGGAGGAAATGTAATTTTCGCTTTCAATAAAAAATCCCCTGCAGAAATCACTGCAGGGGATTTTTTTACTCTAGTTTTACGCCTTCGCTGTCTCCAACTTCGTATTGCAGCAGGGCGAAAGTACTTTTTTCATCAAGTGTTACCTTGATTCCGTACTGCTTCTCCCACTTCCTTACGATAGAAGGGCTGAACAGAGATCCGCGGCTTAGATATGCACCAAGAATGGGGTTGACGCTTACGGTAAATTTCCTAAGGCCGTTCTCACCCACAAAATATGCTATCTCTCTTTCGATCTTGTCGTCAATAAGAATGCTTGCGCTAACTTTTCCGCTTCCTCCGCAACAAGGGCAAACCTCAACCGTGTTTATCTCTGTTGCAGGACGCACTCTCTGACGTGTAATCTGCATAAGGCCGAACTTCGTCAGCGGAAGGACATTGTGCTTTGCCCTGTCTGTCTTCATAAGTTCCACCATGTAATTGTAGAGCATCGTGCGGTGCTCTGCATCATCCATATCGATGAAATCCACGATCACGATGCCGCCCATATCGCGCAGGCGCATCTGTCTGGCAATCTCTTCTGCAGCATAGCAGTTTACGTCATATGCGTTCTGCTCCTGCTCCTTGTTCTTGCCGCGTGTTCCTGAATTCACATCTACAACGTGTAGTGCTTCGGTGTGCTCTATCACAAGATATGCGCCCTGTTTCAGAGGGACGTTCTTGCCGAAAGAACTCTTGATCTGACGGGTAACCTCAAAATGATCGAAAATAGGTTCCTTGCCTGTATAGTGCTTCACGATTTTCTCCTGATCCGGTGAGATCAGGGCTACGTATTTGCAAACCTCCTCGTAGGTGTTTTTGTCGTTTACGTAGATGTTGGAGAAAGTTTCGTTAAGCAAGTCTCGGATAATGGTTGTGGTTTTGCTGTACTCTGTGAACAACAGGTGCACATTCTTGTTGCGCGAGAGTCCTTTCCATGAACCTTCCCATTTCTCTATCAGCGCCATAAGCTCGTTATCCAGGATGGATGCGCTCTTGCCTTCGGCCGCAGTTCTGATGATTGCGCCGTAGTTCTTCGGGAGAATGGCCTTGATTACGGTCTCCAGCCTTCTGCGCTCCTCTTTGGACTGAATCTTCTGCGATACGCTAACCTTGTTTGAGAAAGGCATCAGTACCACGTTTCTGCCCGCAAGGGAGATTTCGCAGTTCAGCCTGCTTCCCTTTGTGCTGATAGGCTCCTTTTCGATCTGGACAAGTATGGGTTGACCCACAGACAGCACGTCCTCGATCTTTCCCTCCTTCGGAAGGGGCTGGCCGATGACTGTGCCCGAAAATAGGTTTCCTGCGTCGGTGTTGGGATTAAGCTTTCTTACGAAGTTGTCAAATGCATCGAAGTGCAATCCCAGGTCCAGATAGTGTACAAATCCCTCTTTGGAATCTCCGATATCAACAAAGGCAGCGTTGAGTGAGGGTAGAATCTTCTTGACTTTGCCAAGATAGACGTCTCCCACGCCACAACTTCTGCCTCCAGTCGACTCTTTATTGTACTCTATGAGGCGGTGGTTTTGCATCAGAGCTATTGCAACTTCTGACTGCTCAACATCGACGATCAAGTCTTTTACTGCCTCAGAATCCATAGAAGATTAATTATTTCTTCTTGTGTCTGTTCTTGCGCAAACGTTTTTTACGTTTGTGTGTTGCCATTTTATGGCGTTTGTGTTTCTTACCGTTTGGCATGGTTAATACTTTTTATTGTTATTTTATTGTAAATGCTTTTGATGGCTTGAATGAAGGTACGTCGTGCTCCGGAATTGTTACTGTTGTGCCTTTGGTGATGTTTCTTGCAGCTTTCTTTGCACGGTGCTTGTAGCCGAATGTGCCGAAGCCGCGGAGGTAAACCTCGCCGCCCTTGCCTTTGCTTACTGAATTCTTGATAGCCTCCAGTGTTGCGTCTACCACGTTTGCAACAGCAATCTTTTCAATGCCGGTCGCCTTTGCAACCTCATTAACTATATCTGATTTTGTCATAGCTTGTTAAGTATAAAAATCCGAATTGCAAAAATAGTTAACATTTTTCTTTTCTCCAAAGTTAATTATCGTTTTTTGACGTATCTTTGTGGCACGGAGATTGACCATATATATCTGCGGGCGCCAGTTTACCGCTTTGCCGGTCTATTGGTACGCATTTTCTGCCATTTTGGCAGAGAAATATGAAAAAATGACAATATGAAAAACATAGAGAATATATTATCTTCAATGGGGGCCGAGGTAAGCGTTTTCCCTGTAGTTCAGGGCGATATGTCGGTAAAGATAGACGAAAGCACCCTGCCGGACGCACTTCCGCTTCTGGCTTTGCGCAATGCGGTTATCTTCCCTTCAACCATTTTCCCTATCACCATCGGCAGGGAAATGAGCGTGCGCCTGATAGAGGATGCGCAGAAACACGATAATTTCATCGGCGCCGTGCCGCAGATGGATGCGGTTGTAGAGGAGCCTCAGGCAGAGGATCTCTTCCGTTATGGTACCGTGTGCAAGGTGTTGAAAACCATAGATATGCCCGATGGCACCATAACCGCCATCCTTCAGGGATTCAAGCGTTTCGAGCTTCTCAGCGTAACCAAATACAACCCATATCTCATGGGCCTTGTAAGTTATCCGCACGATATTGAATACGAGGCATCGGACAATACCATCAGGATGCTTGCGAAATCCATCAAGGAAAAGGCCAGCGCTGTAATACGCATGAGTTCTTTCGGCCCGAAAGAGGCTGCCGAAGCTTTGCGCGGCATTGATGATTTCACCTTCCTTGTGAATTTCGTCGCCACCACCGTAGAGGTTGAAAACTTCAGCGAAAGGATGGAACTTCTGCAGTACGGAGACCTGAAGATGCGCGGTATGAAGCTGCTTGGCGTTCTGGATACCCAGATGCAGCTGCTTAAGATCAAGCAGGATATCAACAATAAGGTAAAAAGCGAGATAGACCAGCAGCAGAGGGAGTATTACCTTAACAACCAGCTGAAGACCATCCAGGAAGAGCTGGGCATGGACGACGAGCAGGAGTTCGAGGAGTTCCGCCGCCGCGCTGCGGAAAAGGTGTGGCCGGAGGAGGTCGCCAGGACTTTCGAGAAGGAGATGGCAAAGTTGGAAAGGTTCAATCCGTCTTCGCCGGACTACAGCATACAGTATAATTTCATAGAGTTCCTTCTGGATCTTCCTTGGGGGGAGATGAGCGATGACAATCTGGACCTGAAGCATGCGCAGAAAGTTCTGGATGCAGACCATTACGGCCTGGAGAAGGTTAAGGAGCGCATCATAGAGTATCTTGCCGTTCTTAAGCTGAAAGGCAACATGAAGTCTCCTATCCTGTGCCTCTGGGGCCCTCCGGGTGTGGGTAAGACCTCTCTGGGAAAGAGCGTTGCAAAGTCTCTTGGCAGAAAGTACCAGCGTATAGCCCTTGGCGGTGCGCATGACGAAAGCGAGATCCGTGGCCACAGGAAAACCTATGTGGGTGCGCTTCCGGGCCGAATCCTGAATGCCATAAACAAGGCGGGCACCTCAAATCCGGTGATCGTTCTGGACGAGATAGACAAGCTGGGACGCGATTTCAAGGGCGACCCTTCATCTGCGCTTCTGGAGGCTTTGGATCCGGAGCAGAACAATGCTTTCCACGACAATTACCTGGATGTGGATTATGACCTCAGCAATGTGCTGTTCATAACCACGGCCAACGATATAAGCACCATACAGCCTGCGCTCAAGGACCGTATGGAGATGATAAATGTCACCGGCTATCTTGCCGAGGAGAAATATCATATCGCAAAGAACTTCCTGCTGCCGAAGCAGCTGGAGGAGCACGGTCTTGGCAAGGCGGCGCTGAAATTGGACAAGGCGGTAATCACCAGGATAATAGAGGATTACACGCGTGAGAGCGGTGTTCGTACCCTGGAGAAACAGATTGCGAAAATCTGCCGTCAGGTGGCAAAGAAGATTGCCATGGAGGAGGAGTATAATCCGGCAGTGTCTGTGGAGGAACTAAAGGACTATCTTGGCCTTCCGCTTGCAGCGCATGACCGCCAGAAGGGCAATGAGGCCGTGGGCGTTGTGACAGGCCTTGCCTGGACGCAGGTGGGCGGCGAAATACTCTTTATAGAAACCAGTACGTCAAAGGGCAAGGGCGTCCTTAGCATGACAGGCTCTCTTGGTGATGTCATGAAGGAGTCTGCTACCATTGCATGGCAGTATCTGAAGGCACATCCGGAGGCTTGCGGCCTTTCATACGAGGAATTCATGGAGAAGGATGTCCATGTTCATGTTCCGGAAGGCGCCACTCCGAAGGACGGTCCGTCGGCAGGTATCACCATAGTCACTTCCATGGTTTCCGCGCTTCGCGGCAAGCAGATCCGCAGCGGCGTTGCCATGACGGGAGAGATGACTCTTCGCGGCAAGGTGCTTCCTGTGGGCGGCATCAAGGAGAAGATCCTTGCGGCAAAACGTGCCGGCGTGAAGACTATCGTCATCAGCGAGGAGAACCGCAAAGACGTGGAAGACATCCCTGCAATCTATGTCAAAGGCCTGTCCTTCCACTATGTGAACACCATCCAGGAAGTTCTGGATTTCGTGTTCTAAATAATTGCCCTCCGATTCTGCAGACTGAAGTCTCCGATTTCAGCTTTCTGTCCACAAAAACGGCCTTCTACGTGGACAGAACGGGTAATTTGCGCCTCGTTTCCACAAAAAGGGCCTTTTTTGTGGATACAATTTCCCCCGAGACAATGAAGTTGTCATCAAACGTCACCATCTCCAGGCTGGTCCCGGCCGATGTAACGAGCCAGAAAGCAAAAGCTAAGCGCAGCGATGAGCCATTCCATAGAGCTCGCCGCAGCGCTTGACTTTAACCGCCGGACATCGTTTCTTCCGGCGGTGGTGCTTCCGATTTGAAAAGGAAGTCCGGGTAATGCGCAGCAAACCCGTCGTCCTGTGCTGACGCACA
>JAKSKO010000048.1 GCA_024401715.1 Bacteroidales bacterium | reverse complement strand
AGTCTTGAATCTCATCAAGAAAGATGACGGTATCACCTTTCGAGAAGGGACCGTACCCCATTGCAGACAAGTTCAATATTATCGTGTCTACATCCAGGTTACCATCGACAATGGGAAAATCAGTTTGCTTCGTATACACAACGGCCTTCAAAGAAGGTCATGATTACTTTGGTTTTATAGAGCTCGTATTTGTCGCACTCCAGCACATTCTGGTTGATTAGTATGAAATCGGCATACTTGCCGACGGCAATGGAACCGCGGGTATTTTCTGTTCCCATCTGGTATGCTCCTTCGATTGTGAGCGAGCGGAGGAAGTCTGTTCTGTTGGCAATGCATTCCTTTTCGTCCCACGGCGAAGAGTAGCTCTGACCGCCGAAATCCTGCGTCGCGGTAGCCGCCACCTGCATGATGCCGAACGGGTCTGTGGGAGAACCGGAAGATGCCGGGGCATCCGTGGAGATGCATGTGTGCACCTTGTGATTGATGAATGACTGGTACGGATAGCCTTCAAACCAGTATTTCCTGCCCATGAGAGCTGTAAGCATATCAATATTAGCCTCAATCACCTCTTTAGGGTAGAACCTGTGCCACAGGACGCCGCATGACGCTATCATGCCGGTGCGGGCCATGCGGTCGTAATCGTCTGTCCGGACATTGCGCAGGTGTACGATCTGATTGCGCACGCCCTCTCTTGTGCCAGCCGCCTCGTATGCGTCCACAACGGTCTTTACTGCATTGTCGCCCATAGCATGGATGTGCATGGACAGACCTTTGCTATTGGCCTCGGCGGTGATGGCCTTCAGGTCATCCTCGTCCCAGATGGGGTGGCCGATGTATCCAGTAGCGTCAGGGTCAATCATGTAGCCGGTGCCCGACTCCGGAGTGCCATCCTCGAAGAGTTTGACCAGATTGGCGTGCACACGTTCGCTACTATATTTGCTTTTGGCCGCCACAGCAGCCTGCAGTTCGGATGCGACCTCTTCCTTTTCGAGGTTCTCGATTTCATAAGCCATTCCGAAATTGAGAGTCAGCTCGTTGGAGCGGTCCATTTCCCCTATTACGTCGTATGTGGTCATACCGAACTTGTTGGCCCAGCCCTCGACAGCAGCGGTGTAACCCATCCCGTTCAGTGTCTCCTGGGCCGCAACGGCACATTTATGCCACACGTCCCTGCCATCATTGGGTGTGCAACCATGTACGCGCACGTAAGTTCCCGCCTGCTCGAGCAGCATTCCCGTAGGATAGCCGTCGCCATCGACCACCACATAGTCGATATATTTGAAGTCTGCCTTAACCCTGCCGTCCGGGCCGAGAATGCCCGAATCCACGAGGCAGCGCGTGTTGGCAATGCCCTTGTGACCTTCGCTGTCCTGCAGGTAAACCGGGATGTCAGCGGCATAGCTGTCGATATCATGACAGGTGGGATACTTTCCCGGCTCCTTCAGTGCAAGGTAGTCGAAACCGAATCCGAAAATATAATCCCGGTTGTCCATAGCCTTCTCCCTGACAGCTGCAAGGATGGTAGCCTTGGTATCGGTGGCGTCCATCCTTATCACATGGTTACCGAACTCATAGAACTTCGACATCATATAATGGCCATGTCCCTCAGTACAGCCAGGCATTACCATGCCGTAGCCATGATGAATGGCCACGGTTCTGTCACCGACGTACTTTTTGACATCATCTGCGCTACCAACGGCTATATATCTACCGTCCTTGACTGCGAACGCCTGCGCCATCCCTGTCTGCTCTGCGGTGAAAATGTTGCCGTAGACTACCAGATCTGCATATTCGCACGGTTGGTCAGGCTTTTTCCTGCAGGCTGTGGACAATAAGACAAGAGCAACTGCCATGATAGCAAGCAGCAACGATTCTGATTTACGGATTCTCATACGAAACGGTATTTATAACTATGCAAAGTTAGTGGTAATCCGGCTATTTTCAAACCTCAAATGTTCTCCGTGAGTGTTTCTCAAATGCATGTGCAGATAAAACTATTCCACGGAATTTGCAAGTGTCCAAAAATAGTCGTATTTTAGAAAAATTTTTTCATTATGCTTGATAAAGATGTCATTTATCACGCCAATCTGCAAAAGATTGACATGGGTGGCGGAGTCATCCGCCAGGATTTTGCCAGTGGACAAAACATGAACGTGCTTCATTGGAATATCAGTGACGGTGGTATTGTTGGCGACCACACCCACCCTCAGGAGCAATTCGGCTATGTTATCAAAGGAGGCTTTGACCTTCATATCGGAGACCGCCACGTCATTCTTGGACCTGGCGATGCATATCTTGTTCCCGCAAATGTCGTTCACGGCTTTGTGGCCATAGGGGAAACCGAGGCAATTGATGTGTTCTCTCCAGTAAAAACCGAGTTCCCCTGGACAGAAAAATAGTTATCAACCTAAATTTTTATAAAAATGGCAAAAAAAGTACTTATCATCGCCACCTCATGCGGATCATGGGGCGAGGAGCTGCAGGCCCCATGGGATGCTTGCAAAAAAGCTGGTTTCGAAGTAACACTTGCAACTGTAAACGGTAAGAAACCTCTTCCGTTCCAGATAAGCGTAGATCCTGATTTCGTTGATGGCGTTCAGAACATCAAAACAAACCCTAAAGAGGTTTGTGACCGCGTAAAGCAGCTTGTTGAGTCTGACGAGTGGGCAAATCCTCTCAAGTTCTCTGACGTAAACATGGACGACTATGACTGTATCGCCCTTACCGGCGGTCCCGGCGCAATGATCGATATGTGCAACAACTGGGATCTGCACAACCTTATCATGAAAGCATACAAGAGCGGCAAGATTGTAGCTGCACTCTGCTACGCAGTTTCTGCCCTGGTATTCCTTCGCGATCCTGAGAACGATTACAAATCAATTATCTACGGAAAGAAAATCTGTGCTCATCCACGCGCATGGGACTTCTACGGTCCGGGCATGAAGATGACTTACGACGTTTGGGGTGAGACTCCTGACAACCAGGGTATGCATGATCTCTGGACTCCTGGCTTTCTCTGGCCTGTAGAGGATCTTGTTCGTGACGCTGTTGGTCCTAACGGTGCCTGCATCGCACGCATCAATACAAGCCGCGAGAACCCTCAGGTTTACTACGATTATCCATTTATCACCGGTACTTCAGTTGAATCTTCAATCGCTTACGGCGACAAGATTGTTGAGGTCCTGAAGTCACTCTAGTAATTATGCCGGCGATTATAGTAAATAGTCTTGAGATGACTCAGGAGCAGAAACGTGTAATTGCAGAAAAGTTCATTACTACCTTTTCTGAAGTTTGCAATGTTCCCAAAGACAGGGTTTATCTCTTCTTCGACGGTTATACTCTGGATAATGCTGCGGTCGGCGGCAAACTTTTTTCTGACATGCCACATGGGTCCATCAAGGCCCATGGGGCATTTAACAGAGAAGAATGGGAAACTTCAAATAAATAATATCGGTATATGGATGTAAATCAGGCTATCGTAAAAACTCTCGAGGATATCGGGGTGGGCCATGTGTTTGGCGGAAGCGGTCAGGTGAATGCTTCCATGCTTCTGGCACTCCGCGATTCAGACAAAATAGAAACTGTCATTGTCCGCAATGAACAGGCTGCGTCTTTTATGGCATGCGGCTATACCATGTTCAATCCCTCCAACATAGGAGTCTGTTTCGCAACCGGTGGCCCTGGTGCGTTTAACCTGTTCTCCGGTCTGGCTGTTGCCTATTACGACTCGCTGCCTGTGATTGCAATTACGGGCTATACCTCAATGAGCCAGAGAGGCAAGGGTGCACTCAATGAATCTACGGGCCTTAACCGCACGCCGGATTCGCATGCAATGTTCAGTGCCACTACCAAAAAGTCGTACATCCTTGAAGATCCTTCCCAGGCATGCGACATTCTGGAGGATGCCATCAATACTGCACTTGAGGGACGCCCTGGTCCTGTTCATATCCATATCCCCAAAGATATCACAACAGCAGAGGTTCCCAATTTCCGCAAGGTAAATGTAAATGTTAAGCGTGTACTGCCTTCTGCGGAGAAAATTGCAAGTGCTGCGGGTCTGCTTACCCAGGCACTCAAAGACAAAAAGAAGATTATGGCTATTGTCGGTTATGGTTGTATCCGCAGCCGTGCCGCCAGGCCTTTACTTGAATTGATAGACACATACAGGATTCCTTTTACGCAGACAATGGATGCCAAGGGACTTCTGAGTGAAAGCCATCCCCTTTGTCTGGGAGTGTACGGCACCTCGGGAGACAAAGCGGCCGGTGAATGGTTTGACTCTGCCGATGTTGTAATCACTCTCGGCAACTCTTTCGCCCAGAATGCCTGCTTTGCCTTCAAGCCGGATTTGTTTGAAGGCAAGAAACTAATTCACATTAACATAGACCCGGCCGAGATAGACAAGGTTTACAAAGCGGATGTGGGCATCGTAAGCGATGCTGCTCCTGCAGTTGAGGCCCTTCTCAAAGCTCTTGAGAAAGCCGGTGCCCGGCAGTATGTAAATGAGCCTGTATGTCTTCCAAAAGAGAAATTCTATCTGGAAGCGCCGCACCCTGTCACCGGCAGGATGCATCCGGGGGATATGGTTCGCGCCCTGTCTGACAACCTCCCGGATAATGCGATAGTCATGGGAGATGCCGGTTCGCACATGTTGTGGCTCAGCGGTTATCTGCAGTTGGGGCGAAATCAGCGTTATCAGAACCCCGGCAGTTTCGGCCCGATGGCCAGCCACACCAACGGCAGTATCGGTGTAAAGTGCGCAAATCCCGACAAAGTTGTTGTTGCCGGTGTGGGAGACGGCTGTTATCAGATGGCCGGATTCGAATTGATGACAGCTGTACAATACAACATACCTGTAATCTGGATCATTTTCAATAACGGTGAATTCAACATTATCAAGAAATTCATGTTGGGAATGTATGGTCAAGAAGCCTATATGCAGTTTGACAATCCGGATTTTGTAAAATATGCAGAATCATGCGGTGCCAAAGGCTGGAGAGTGAGTACGGTGGAGGAATTCACAGATGCCTTCAATGAGGCTGTCGCCCTTAATAAACCATGCATAATTGACTGTATAGTAGACAATAGTATTTATCCTCCATTCAAACTCGGAAAAGTATAAAAGTATGACAAATAAGATTGCCTTTGAATTCACAGACCGTGTAGCCGGTTATGTTAGCGGATTCAACAAGGAAGATGATTCTTTTACCATCACCACAAGCGACGGGCGTAATTTCTTAACCCATCTGTGTGCTGTAACATACGCGCGTTCGGCCAGAAACCTCGGTGAGCCTTATCAGGATGCTACCGGGAAAATGCGCGAATACCTTTCCCAGGATGGAAGGTTTGTATTCGTGTTGGGCGTTTTTTACCCCGAAGACGATGATATGTATTTTGAGGCCAAGGAGATAGATTTCCCTGAATCAGAGCCGGGCCATTTCCGCTTCGAGGAGCCGGACTGGTGGATAAACCAGGCCAGGGAGATATGCGATTCGTTCCTCAACGCCCAGTTTGACAAGGGCAAGGCCAATTATGCCAAGTACAGGACAATGATTGACCTTTATGGTCACAAGGATGGTTCTGCCCGCCAGGAGACAGATACCATTTCCCGCATGGTTTACGGTATGGCAACCGCTTACATGCTCACAGGTGAGGACCGTTTCCTTGAGGCGGCAGAAAACGGCACTGATTTCCTTCTGAAGAGACTCTCCGTTTATGACGTGGACAAAGAAGTAAGGTATTTTTACCATTGCCACGATATGATGGAGGATGGTTCGGCCATGTCCATACTTCCTTCACAGAATGGTGAAGATTATGGTGCAATTCCCATGTATGAGCAGATATATGCCCTTGCCGGCCCTGTTCAGACCATGAGGGTCAATGGACACCCCAAGGTACTCAGTGCAGCAGAAGAGACCATAGCTCTCTTTGACAAATATTTCAAGGATGAAAATGGCGAAGGCTATTATTCACACATAGACCCGAGGACGTTCAGCCCGCATGAGGAGAAGCTTGCCCACAATAAGGACCGCAAGAACTGGAATTCCGTAGGTGATCACGCTCCCGCTTATCTTATAAACCTGTATCTTGCAACCGGAGAAGAGAAGTATCTCAAATTCCTTGAACAGACCTTTGATATCATTACCGAACACTTCCAGGATTATGAGTCATCTCCTTTCGTTATAGAGAAATTCCATGAGGACTGGACTCCGGATCTTGAATGGGGATGGCAGCAGGACCGCGGCGTCATAGGACACAATCTCAAAATTGCCTGGAACCTCATGCGTTTCCAGAGCATCTGCCCTAAGGAGAGTTACGAGAAGTTTGCAAAAAAAATCGCGGAGACCATACCTACTGCGGGTATGGATGCTCAGAGAGGCGGTTGGTATGATGTTATGGAACGCCATGGTCACCATCATTTTGCATGGCATGACCGCAAGGCATGGTGGCAGCAGGAGCAGGGCATTCTGGCATACGAAATCCTATACGGCCTGTTTGGCAATCCAGAGTACTTGAAATATGCAAGGGAAGGTGCTGCATTCTACAATACTTTCTTCCTGGACTGTGTGGATGGTGACGTTTATTTCAATGTCCTTGCCGATGGCGTTCCATACCTTCTTGGCACAGAGCGTTTCAAGGGCAGCCACTCCAAGAGCTGTTACCATTCCGTAGAGCTTGCATACCTTGCGGCAGTATATACCAACCTTCTCAATACAGGCAAAGGTCTTACTTTGTACTTCAAGCCTATGACCGGAGTATTGAAGGATGATATCCTCAGGGTTCAACCTGATATTCTCCCTGTTGGCAGAGTCAAGATTGGCTCTGTTGAGATTGACGGTAAACCGTGGACCGATTTTGACGCCGATGCCCTGACAGTAAAGATTCCTCATGAAGGCTATCGCGTAAAGGTCAAGGTTAATCTTGTAACAGTAAAGTAATTTCCTGGACATGAATATTCAAAAGATTCCAACCAAACTAGATGTTGAAACTTCAACAGCAGTACAGCAGAACATCATAGACCTTCTGGACCAGGGGCAGAGTATTGCGCTTGATTTCAGTTCATGCAAGTTTATCTCAAGCGTGGGGCTCAGGGTGGTGCTATACTCTTTCAAGTATGCCGTGTCAAAGAATTTGTCTGTATTTCTTGTAGGGGTTGACGACTATGTTCACCAGGTGATGAGACTTACAGGATTCGAAAAGCATTTCAAATTCTATGACACTATAGAAGAGTGCATTGCAAATCAGTAGCAGCTATGAAAAACAAAATAGGTATTCTTATCGAAAGCGATTTTTACGAGAACGAGATATTCTATTATCAGTTCCGATTCCGTGAGGCCGGTTATGAGGTGCATCTTCTAAGCAGGCTCTGGGGCTGTGACAGCATTACGTTCACGGGCCATGAATTCAAGGCGCCCCTGTTCTGTAACGAGAGTTTTGAGTCTCTTACTGATTCACAGCTGGAAGAATATGCGGCATTCATTATACCGTCGGGTATGGTAAGTGACCGTTTGAGATACACAGAGAATGTAAATGCTCTTCCTCCTGCATGTGAGTTCCTCAAGAGAATATGGGGCCGCAAAGACATTGTGAAGGGTGTTATTTGTCACGGCCTGTGGCTCCTTGCCCCTGTTAACGAATTGGTTAAGGGCCGCTGTATGACTTTGCATAACAATCTTCTGGGGGATGCAAACTGCTATGGTGTGGAGTATGTAGACAAGGATCTTGTTGTTGATGGCGATCTGGTGTCTGCAAGGACAGGCGGAGACTGTTTCCGTCTTGCAGGCAAGATTCTTGAGATGATAGATTAACATACATGGAAAAGAGAGAAGAAAGGAGAGAAGAAAGGAGCATCATGTTGATGCCGGCGATAATTTCGGTATCGCTGCTTACCATTATGGCTCCTACTGCGGTATCACCGGCGCTGGCATCAATACAGGCGGCCTTTCCCGATGTGCCGTCAACCCTTGTAAAACTGGTTCTCACCCTGCCGGCCCTTATCATGGTGCCTATGGGTCCGCTGACGGCCAGATGTTCCGAAATAATCGGAAAAAAGAGAATCCTTCTTATAGGAATGTTTCTATTCCTTGTATTCGGACTTGCCGGCGGATTGGCTACGCAGTTCTGGCAGCTGATTGCCGCCCGAATCCTCTTTGGAGTGGGGCTTGGCATCATGGCTCCGCTGTCAACATCTCTGATATTCGATTTTGAGCCGGATCCTAACCGTCGCAGCCGTCTGATGGGTATTCAGGGCTCGGCTAACCAGCTGGGAGGACTTATATTCCTGGCCCTGTCCGGAGTGCTTGCCAACATATCCTGGAGATACTCATTCCTCACGTATGCTCTGGTTCTCGTTTCAATCCTGCTTACAGTCTTTTTCCTGCCGTCCAGGCAGGGAGAAAAGGGGAAGGCGGATGCTGCAAAGTCAGAAGAACGCCTTAATGCGGGAATCTTTGTACTCGCCTTCTTTGCAATGATGATTATGGCGTGTTATTTTGTCATCAACACGGATCTTGCCATTTTTATGCATAGCGAAGGCCTGGGTTCTGCAGACAAATGCGGCTTTGCGTTGTCTGTCATGAGGGTTCCGGCTATTTTTATGGGTATGGTTCTGGCTTTGTTGATGAAAAAACTCAAGGATTGGACCATGCCGCTGGCCGCTCTTGTGATGGCTGCAGGCTATATCATGATTGCCTTTGCGCATTCATACGCCATGGTATTCGCTGCCTGCCTGGTCATAGGACTTGGAGGAGGAATCGTACTTCCTCCCCTCATGCTTAGTGTACCGAGAATAGTCACTCCCGGTAAACTGACTCTTGGTGTTGCCATTTTGACGTCAGTAAGCCAGTTGGGACAGTTCATATCACCTATTTACATAAATCTGTTTATCACAGATGGGGTGCAGTCACCATTGCGTTTGAGATTCATTGTGGCTGCCGTGACCACGGTAGTCATAGCAATAGCCACCCTGCTGTTTCTCCGCACTCTGCCTTCAAAGGGAAAATGATGAAGAAAGTTTTATCACACAGTGTAATCCTGCTGCTATTGTTTGCAGTATGTGCCTGTCAGGAGAAAGAACCTGTCAGGCATCACGATTTTGTAGACCTTGGTCTTACTTCGGGTACTCTCTGGGCAACGATGAACCTGGACGCCGACAAACCCCAGAAGGTTGGGGGATTTTATGCATGGGGTGAAACCCAGAGCAAATCGTCATGGCTTATCGGCGACTATAAATATTTTGCCCCCGGACCTGACACCACCATTCTAAAATATAACACCCTTCCTCATTATGGAAAAGTGGATGCTCTTTTCTGGTTGCAGGAATGTGACGATGCTGCTACCGCTGCCTGGGGAAGCGAGTGGTGTACACCAAGCATAGACCAATGCCTCGAACTTATGTACGAATGCAATTGGGAGGCTGGACAGCTGGAAGGTGTACCGGGAGTATATGTCAAGAGCAAGGTTAACAATAACCAGATATTTCTGCCGGCCGGAGGTTATGGCGGTGACGCACATCATGGAGGCTCGTCGGAAATAATGATGCCCGGAGTTGTGGTTTTGCTGATGGCATCCACTTTGGACGGTCGCAGGCCATACTATGGAAATGACATGTCTTTCAATGTCAACCTTCCGGTGGTTTACGGCTCAGATTATTCAGACTGGGTAGGGTATGGTACAAATCCCAGAACCGGCTCAAGCAATCGTTTTGCCGGTCACAATGTAAGACCTGTAAGAAAACGCTGATGAAAAGACTTATTTTTTTTATTCCCTTCCTGATTCTCGTATCGGCCTGCTCACAAAGGCAAACCGGTAATATTTTGTGTACCGAGGACGGAAAGGTGGTAGTGATAGACAGAAAGATAGACTACGGCTTGTCACAGGATGACTTCACCTTTGTCAAAACCATGCGTGTTGTCAAGCCTCTGCCTGTGGGATGGGCAGACCTTGATGTTGTTCTAGGTGGTGCCGTATGCGCAATCAGGTTCGATGAAAACGGAAAGGAAGCGGATGATATTCCGGAACATGTGACGATAATAAATAGAGACACGATTAATATCCATACCAGGTTCCTGGTTGAAAAATATCGTGATCAGCTTCAGACCCCGGAACATCCCGAGAGACCATTGGGTTATCTGTGGCTTTATGGAATATATGCCGGCCGCAACTGTACAATTATTAACGACGGTGTTATAAATGTATGGTTTGACCATGATTCTTCCTGCATGTCCACAATCTACGTATCGGCCATATCTGCCCGCGGAGGTGATGATGTGGTGAATAACGGTGAGATTAATTTCATGGGTGGCGGCTCTGCTCATTCACGTTTCAGGGGCATGTCCACTCTCGAGGACAATGTCAGTTTTATCAACAAGGGCCTTATGACAGGAAATGTTGACCTGGTGGAGGACGCACGTTTCATGACAGGTGCCGGTAACAATTCCACTTATCTGAACAGGGGAGTGATACGTGCAAACGAGCCTGGTGGACTGATGTGCCTTGTACAGGCCGGTGACAACCTGATTGTCAACCAGGGAGTTATTGATATGGTTTCGAGGCCGTATCCGGACAGCCTTGATTTCTTCCTGGGCAGGAACAATATCAACTCGGCCGCAATGAACAGTACCATAGGCCCTAATGCAAAGGCGGCATTCCCGCTGGTCAATGCAGGCAGTATAAGCGTAAAGATGGATGGAGACGCATCGGCAAATCCTGGTTGGAAGTCCTTTGGTATCTTATATACCGGTGTTGCCGGGTCGGGAAGAAAATCAGATCCGTCAAAAGGAAATTTTGGAGAAGTGATAACAGAAAACGGGGCTGTCCCTGTAAAATTCTAGAAATATGAGAGAGACCAGTATAAAGACAGGCAGAAGCATGTTCCTAACACAGGACGATTACATCAATGTGTCCCTTCCTACCGGGGAGAACCTGCTGGAGATGCAGTATGCATCAACACCCGAGTTCAATGCCAAAGGCAACTTCAGAAACATAGCCCTGTTGGGAATGGCTGCGGTTGATGAACATTCGCTTGCACCGGATGCCGTACTCATCAACAAGGGTAGAATCGACATTCATCTCAAGGACCTTTGTGAGTACTGTAAGGAAAACGGAATAAATGCCGGCCGATGCATGGCGATGGCGGCAGGTGCCCATTCCACACTCATCAATGAGGGAATCATTAACGTGTATATGGATCAGGATCCGGACACGGATATCATATTCTATTGCAATGCCATGTTTGCCGGCCCGGGTTCCCTTTTTGTGAACAAAGGCGAGATTCACTATATCGGCTGCGGCTCATGGCAGTCTCTTATACGCGGTGTTGGCGGTATGGCCAATGACCTGTATGTTGTCAACGAGGGTCTCATTACGGTAGACGTTGAGCGCGCTTACCAGACCAAGATTCTCCACACTGCAGGCTGGGGCTGTTTCCTGATAAATAACGGAACCATCAAAGTGCGTGTTGCCGGCCGCATCATGGCTATCGGCGGTATTTCCGGTTCTGCAATGGTGAATAACGGCATAATGGAAATTGAATCTATCGCCACGCTTCTGGAGTGCAAGATTCCTTTCCTTTACGAGTTCCCTCCTCTTGCCAGTGCGCTGTATGAACATTTCCACCACGGAACTGATCATCCGGCAAGACCTGTTGTCAACACCGGGTCAATCAGCATCAGGCTTATCGGTAGCGAAGCGTCAGGTCCCGATGCCGTAGCTTTTGGCTTCTACTACATTATGGAGGAACCCGGGGATACCCCTGTCCGCTACCTTTCAAATGAGGGAACCATCAAGATTACACAGGAAGGTCCGGTCAAATACCTCACGGGCGATGTGGGAGTGAACGTACAGTCCAAAAAGGATGTGGGATTCACCCTTTGCCCCCAGAAATGGAACATAGGAGAGAGAGATTTTGAAAAAGACCCTGTCTTCTGCATTGCAAAGGGAGAATTTGATTTCTCACATTCGGAATTTGACATGGATATCAAAGATACAGACAAACTGGTTCACAGGGTATGATAAACTGGCGTTATATATTATTGGCATTGGTTATCTTCTGGAGTCCGCTCTCCAATGCCGCAGTCAGAAACCTCAGTGCAGACGGGAGGGCTAACTGCTACATCATCAGCTCTCCGGGAGAGTACAGATTCGATGCCTTGACAAAAGGAAACAGCAGGCTTCCTTTGGATGGTACTCCTGTTGTTGCCGAGATACTCTGGGAAGGATTCGGATCGGCCGAACGTCCGGAAAAGGGAATGGTGCTGCAGTCTGCAACTTACAAGGATGGAGCAGTGTATGTACGCACCCCCGGAAAATTGAAGGACGGCAATGCCCTTGTGGCGGTAAGGGACAAGGGTGGAAAAATCCTGTGGTCATGGCACATCTGGGTGTGTGAAGGCTTTGATCCCCTAAAGACAGCCCATACCTACTACAATAATGCAGGCGTTGTTATGGACCGCAATCTGGGTGCAACCAGCTGCAATCCTGGTGACGCGGAGGCATTGGGCCTGATATATCAATGGGGGCGCAAAGATCCTTTCTGCAGCGGTGCTGCAATAGACAGCGGTCACGGAAATCCAGCTGCAACAACATTGCAGTGGCCGGAGCCTGTGGCATCTGACAGGAATACGGGAACAATAGAGTATTCTGTCCAGCATCCCACCACTTTCATCACCTACAACAAAGAGAATATGGACTGGTTCTATACCGGTGATGCTGCAACTGATGATACCAGATGGAATTCAGACAAAGGCGTATATGATCCTTGCCCGCCAGGATGGAAGGTACCCGAGGGCGGCCTGGACGGATTGTGGGTAAGGGCGCTCGGCTCTCCTGCATGGTTCCAGGGACCTTGGGATGACAAGGCCAAAGGTATGAACTTTAACGGGCTGTTTGGCGCCGATAAGTTAATATGGTATCCGGCTTCCGGTTGCGGGGAATATCAGGACGGAAAGCTGCATTTTGTAGGTGGCAGTGCTCTTTACTGGTCATGCACACCAAAGGGCAACAATGCCTACATGCTGGATTTTTATGTAGAAAAGGGTTTCACCAATCCCGAAAGGGACAACTACAGGGCATACGGAAGAGCCGTGCGCTGCGTAAGGGATACCAAGCCGTCGTATGACATTGTGGACGGCATAGAGGCAGTTGATCTGGGTCTCAGCGTCAAATGGGCAAGAAGTGCGGCCGAACCTGCAGGTAGATGGAGAAAGGCCAGCGAATCCGAGTTGTCGGAGCTCAAGGCAATGTGCGAGTGGACCAGGGTTCAGGGCAATATTATGCCTTACAAGGGCTACAAAGTAAAAAGCCGTGTGAATGGGAACGCCATTTTCATTGAAGATGCGGCACCCGTGCAGCAGCGTCTTGTCTTGGACAACAGAGCAAAGACAGCATCTTCTGCATTCAAAAAAGAAGCTCCTGCCAACTGTCACATTGTCTCACCCGGCAAGTCCGTGAAGTTTGATGCCGTCAAGGGTAACTCAAAAGAGAGCGTTGGAAATGTAGCCTACGTGGATATACTCTCCGGGGGTGAATCCCTCTCGGGTATGGAGTATTCGCGAGGCGGAATTTATGTGACAGCATCGGCTGTTGAGGGTAATGCGATAGTTGCGGCACACAGTTCCGACGGAACCATTCTGTGGTCTTGGCATATCTGGGTTACCGCTTTTGATCCGGATGAAACGTCCGTAACTTATCGCAATGATGCAGGTGTGATGATGGACCGTAATCTTGGTGCCCTGTCATCGGTACCTGGTGATCCGCAGGCAAACGGCCTTCTGTACCAGTGGGGTAGAAAAGACCCTCTGCGCAAGGATTGCAAGACAGTCCCGCCTACTGTAAAGGCTGATATAGATTTTTCGGTACGCAATCCCGAGGCCTTTATCCCGATGGGCAAAAACAGAGACTGGCTTTATACCGAGGACGGCTCTGTAGCTGAAAAAGGAAGATGGGCACAGAAGAAAACAATATACGACCCTTGTCCTCCGGGATGGCGGGTGCCGGATGGCGGACATAAAGGCGTTCTGGCTGTTGCTTCGGGAACACTCAGGACAGTGCATACATGGGATTCAGAACTTGGTGGCACGGATCTTTCCGATATCATGACGGAGAAAGGCAATGGCTGCTGGTATCCGTTTGCCGGCATTATTGCGGGTGGAAGGTATCTGGACATGGGTATAGGACGCTACTGGACCAGCACCCTCAATTATGAAGACAGACCTTTTAATATCTCTTTCAATTTTCAGGGGATGTGCAATTTCAACGGTCAGCATGATTCGTCACCTGCCGTTGCAATGAGTGTGAGATGTGTTCGTGAGGGACGCATAAATAAAGATGTTACCATCGACCTGTCTCTGGGAGACCAGACAGCCAATACATATATCGTCCCACGCGTGGGCAAATACCGCTTCAACGCATCCGTAAAGGGAAACAGCAGGGAAAGCGTTGGAGAAGTGGCTTCCATCAAGGTGGACTCGGACCAGCCGATACTTGCTTCAACCGCATTCAGGGATGGCTGGGTGGAATTGGAGACCCCGGCCCAATTCAAGGAAGGCAATGCCAGGGTTTCGGCACTGGACGCGTCGGGAAAGACTCTATGGTCATGGAATCTGTGGCATTGTCGCAACTATGAGCCGGAATCAACCTATACGGAATTCAAGAACCAGCTGTGCATTATGGACAGGGACCTTGGTACCTTTGTCCATTCTCCACTAAGCGACAGTTCGGAATATGAGGGTAAGGTGCCGCCTAAATCCAAAGAAGACCCATGTCCTCCGGGCTGGTGTCTTCCGGAGGGGGCAGAGGGAAAACATCTGCGTTGCATTATGACTCCCCGTACCAGTTTGAGCAAGCCTAAGGAGCTGAAACGTGAGGCACCTGAGACAGCCATAAAAGAGGCTGTGGCAGAGTTGGAGCCGTTTGGCAAGCCTATGAGTATCATGGTTCTGCAGCATGGAAATGTAGTTTTTGAAAAAAGATACGAAGACAGGAAGGCCGACACTCCTATGCCGGTGGGTTCTGTATCCAAAACAGTGACTGCCATTGCCGTGGGCATAGCAATACGCGAGGGTAGGCTTACACTGGATGACAAATTCAACGGCTACTCTGTGCGCAGCCTGCTCACAAACACCCGTGGAGGTTCTTTCTTTATGGAATCTGCATGCAATGACATGCTGTATGAGATGCTTTGGAAAGTTACCGGACAGAATGCAAATGACTATCTGGCTGAGCGTATGTGGTTGCCTCTGCACATAGCAAAACCTTTGTGGACAGTTTCCGGGGGTCTCTGGCTCAAAGAAGAAGACATGGCAAAGATCGGCCAGCTGCTTCTTGATGGGGGTAACTGGAAGGGGATACGCATATTGGATGAGGATTTTGTAAAATCCATGATATCTTTCCAAAGCGAATCCGCTCCGCTGGGAGTGCGGCCATCGGAGTTGGCCCAGAGGGGCCAGGACAGCAGCAATAATGACTGGGCCAACGGCTATGGATATGGAATATGGCTTTCCCGTCACAATACGCTGCACGCCGAGGGTGTTGACGGGCAGTTCCTTATTCTGGCTCCTCAGAAGGATGCAGTGCTGGTACTTGTAAACGGAACAAATCTATATCAGAAATATTTAGACAAAGTGTGGGAGACAATTCTGCCTGCACTTTAACATAAGTGTCAATCATGAAAAAAGCTTTAATTGTATCATTGGCCCTTGTCATCGGGCTGGTAGGATGTAAAAAACTTCCAACTGTGGACTCAATTGAAATGAGCCGCTCATCCATATTCCTGCTTAAGGATGGAAGCATGCAGCTCTCGGCCGCCTGCAACCCCCAAGACGCAAATATAGGGCTTAACTGGAGTTCTTCCGATACGGGTGTCGCCCGGGTATCCATGGATGGAGTTGTAACTGCTGTGGCAGAAGGCAGGGCAGAGATAATGGTATCATCATCAAGGAATCCCGCCGTTTCATGCAAATGCAATGTTGTTGTGTCTGATCCCAAGGGCATCCAGCTCTGGAAAGACGGACCTCATTGGGCAACATATAACGTGGGAGCGTATGCTCCGGAGGATTTCGGCCTGAGGTTCGAGTGGGGTAATCCCAATGCATACTACCGCAATGCGCATGATACCGGTTGGACCTCAAATGATGTTGATTCCCTTTCGTTCATCAAGGACGAGTATGAAAAGACCTTCGCTGCCACAATAAAGGCAGACCTTACAGGCGATAACATTATCTACGACCCCGCGCATGTACACTGGGGAGGATCATGGAGGATGCCTGCCAGGACGGACTTCATGAACCTGTGGAAAGAATGCGACTGGGAGTGGACATACGAATACAAGGGACAGTATACCGGTTATGTTGTGAAAGGCAAAGGCGAATTCGGCGGACAAAGTATCTTCCTGCCTGCTGCCGGAGTAGGCAAACGCAACAAGCTTGTGAATGCCGAAGATGCCGGATACTATTGGACAAGCACATACTTTGCCGATGAGCCGACTCATGCCTGTGAGTTGCTGTTTTATGATGACGGCATCTATCCGGGAGGCCATCTGAACCGCTCATTCGGATTTCCGGTAAGAGCCGTATATTAATAATCCGGAGTAATGTCAGCAGCTATGAAAAAGATATTTTCTGTATTTATCGCTCTGTCCATGGGAGCATCTGTCTTTGCGCAGAACTTGTGGGAGAGCAGCAACGTGGATTCTCCGGTGGTTAATCCGGACAATACCGTAACATTCCGTTTCAATGCCCCCGGCGCCAAATCCGTGTATGTAACCGGAGATTTTCTGCCGGCAACCACGGTAAAAGTAAACGGCTATAACCTCAAAATGCCGCAGAACGCCCCTCTTGTCAAGAATGAGGCTGGTATATGGGAATTCACTTCAAACGTTCTGGAGAGTGAAATGTATGATTATGCATTCATTGTGGATTCTCTGCGTGTGAAAGATCCCAACAATGTATATACACACAGGGATGTTGCTGTGGTGCAGAACTATTTCATTGTTCCTGGTGGCGTAGGGGACAACTATGTGGCCAAAGATGTTCCTCACGGTTCCTTGAACCATGTATGGTATCACTCGGATGTGCTAGGCCAGGACAGGAAAATGATAGTATATACACCGGCTGGTTATGATAACGGCAAAGGCCGTTATCCGGTGCTTTATCTTCTTCACGG
>JAKSKO010000047.1 GCA_024401715.1 Bacteroidales bacterium | reverse complement strand
AAGGAGCGCAGCATCAAGATCTACAACGTCTGCGACCACCAGGAGTGCTACAAGGAGGTCGAGTCACAGGCAATCTCATACACCACCGGAGTACCTGCGATGATCGGTACCATGATGGTCGTGAAGGGCCTCTGGAAGAAGCCGGGCGTGTTCAACGTGGAGGATTTCGATCCGGATCCATACATGGAGGCACTGAACAAGTGGGGCCTTCCTTGGGTTGTGGACGAGAACCCTGTCCTTGTCGACTAGATGAATACTCCGTGCTATGTGATAGATTCTGCCGCGATACGGCAGAATCTTTCCGTTCTCCAGGGCGTCATGCAGCGCACCGGAGCGCGCATACTACTCGCGCAGAAGGCTTTCAGCTGCTATGCGCTGTACCCGATGATAGGGGAGTACATCTGCGGCGCTACCGCAAGCGGTCTCTACGAGGCACGCCTCTGCCACGAGGAGATGCCCGGAAAGGAAAATCATGTCTTCAGCCCCGCGTTCAAGGCGGAGGACATCGATGAGATTGTGCAGATCTGCGACCATATCGTCTTCAACTCGCTCAGGCAGCTCTCGCTATACGGGGCGAAGGCGAAGGCAGCAGGGTGTGCCGTGGGCCTTAGGATCAACCCGGAGAAGTCGACGCAAGAGGGGCACGCCATCTATGACCCATGTGCACCCGGAAGCAGGATGGGCGTCACCATCGGAGAGCTGCGCAGCGGCCTTGAGAGGCAACCTGAGCTGCTCGAACTGCTTGACGGCCTGCACTTCCACACGCTCTGCGAACAGGACTCCGATGCGCTAGAAGTGACACTGGAAGAGGTTGTGGCCAAGTTCGGGGAGTATCTGCCACGCATGAAGTGGATCAACTTCGGCGGAGGCCACCACATCACCCGCGAGGGCTACGACATCCCACGACTCGAGCGTTGCATCCGTCGCATGAGCGAAGGCTATGGGCTGACCGTCTATCTCGAACCCGGCGAGGCCGTGGCCCTGAACGCCGGCTACCTGAACACGCGCGTGCTCGAGATACAGGAGAAGGAGTGGGGCCGCATCGCGATCCTCGACACCTCTGCCGCCTGCCACATGCCCGACGTTCTCGAGATGCCGTACCTCCCGCCTCTGCTGGGGGCGGTTGCGGCTGATTGCTGCGGGGCGTGCGGAGGCTCTGATGGATCGGGGGAGAAGTCTTACCGCTACCGCCTAGGCGGACCGACCTGCCTCGCCGGAGACGTGATCGGCGACTACCTCTTCGACCACGAGCTACGCGAAGGCGAGATCCTTACCTTTTGCGACATGGCCATCTACTCTATGGTCAAAAACAACACCTTCAACGGTATGCCTCTCCCGGGCATCTGGATCAAGAACGGCAACGAGCTGCATCTCTGGAAGGAGTTCGGCTACGCTGATTTCAAGGCGCGCGTCTGAGCGAGGATTCGTCTGATTTTCGCTCAAACGCCGACATGCTGCTGATCCTTCCTGCAATCATGGGCGGCTCCATCGGATCGTGGATAGCCATGTACGTCTTCCGCCACAAGACAAAGCATCGCAAGTTCACAATAGGCATCCCGGTGATTCTATTGTTCCAGGTCTACATAGTCGGATCATTTCCCAATACAAAAATTCCGGAAGATGTTTTCAAGGACATCGGTGTGGGAGATCTCGCCGGTGAGGGAGCCAAGGGTGGAGAGGGCAGTGCGGAGGTCTTCCGCAAGGAGCTCTGTTGACAGGCTGCGGGAGGTGCTTCGGCCGTTGGAATCAAGTGCCATTCCGCTGCGGACTGCGCGCAGATTTTCGGCTGCGGAAAGCAGGGTTTGATAGTGGCGGAGATTGGTTACAAGCACGCTGCTTTCGGCTGCATTGTACAGCTTGTTTTTCTCCAAATCGGACAGTCTTTTCAAGAGCTGGCCAACACCGGAACCGCTTTTTGCGCTAATGTTGATAACTTCAGGCTCAGTTTCAAGGCAAGATTCTCCTTCAGGACCCGATTCGGGCTTAATGCCTTTATTATTAATTAGCGAAACAATAATGTTTTTGTCAATAACATGATTGTTACAATCAGTTTCCCGCCCTTTGGCCTCATTTCCGGCCTCAAAACCGTCAAATTCATCAGTCTTGTTAAGGGCGTAAATCACTTTCTGCTGCTGGAAATCAAGAGCCTGGATAATGCTGGAAAGCGACTGTGAAATGCCAGAACATTCCTCTGTTTTCAGGCTTGAATTTTGTTCCTTAAGTAGGGCAGGAGCGTCAATCAGAACAATCACTATCTCGGCCTTTTTTGCTGCGGCGAAACTGCGTTCCATTCCTATTGCTTCAATGCTGTCGCTACGGTCCGCGCGTATGCCTGCGGTGTCCACAAATCGGAAGAGTACACCATCCACGTTCAGGCATTCTTCAATGGTGTCGCGCGTTGTTCCCTCTATGTCCGATACTATTGCCCTCTGCTCTCCAAGTATGGTGTTCAGCAATGTGCTTTTGCCCGCATTTGTGGCACCCAGAATCGCCACCGGAACACCGTTCTTTATGGCGTTTCCAAGCTTGAAGGAAGAGGCCAGCCTGTCTATCCTTTCAAGCGTTGCGTCCAGCAGTTGCGCAAGTGCGCTTCTGTCTGCAAACTCCACATCCTCCTCGCTGAAGTCCAGCTCCAGTTCCATAAGCGACGCCATCTTCAGAAGTTGTGCGCGCAGTTGTGCCAGTTCGGCCGAAAAACCGCCCTTCAGCTGGTTCATTGCTATGCGGTGCGATGCGGCTGTTGTTGACGAAATCACATCGGCCACCGCCTCGGCCTGTGTAAGATCCATCTTGCCGTTAAGGAAGGCCCTCTGCGTGAATTCTCCCGGCATTGCCATGCGGCAGCCCTTTTCCATCAGTAGGCGCAGAATCTCGCCCGCACCGTCTGCCGATGCGTGGCATGCAATCCCTGCCGAACCCTCTCCGGTGTAGGAGCGGGGAGCGCGGAAAATGCCCACAAGCACCTCGTCCAGAAGTGTGCCGTCGCTGTATATTTCACCGAATTTTATACGTCCTCCCTTGGTCTCGCATGCACAGGATTTGCGGAAAGAAACCACTTCATCTATTACTTTAAGTGAAGCCTCTCCGCTGATGCGGATAAGGGTTATCGCGCCGCTTCCAAGCAAGGTTGCAGGAGCGCAAATCGTGTCCAATTTACTTAAAGCCATACTTTAGTTACCAAATGTAATCAACTATATAATACATCAATACGCAACTGCATATCAGTTTTATGCCAGTTGTTGCTATAAAGCCTATGAAGGCTCCTATAGCTGCTTTCAGTGCAGCGGCAAAACCGTCTTTGTTCACCATCAATTCACCTATGAACGCACCCAGAAGTGCACCGCCAAGCATTCCAATCGGGCTGAAAAACACGCCTGCGAAAAGCCCCAGCGTCGCCCCGGTGGAAGCCTCTTTGTGGCCGCCCAGCATCGCGGTGAATCTGCCCGGCAGAATGAAATCTATGATGCTTACCAGCACCACCATCACAAGCCACACAAGCAGGAACTGTCCGGACATGGGATCTCCATTTCGGCCCGTACTTTCGGCAAAATAGATGAACATAAGTCCCAGCCAGCTTAGCGGAGGGCCGGGAAGGGCGGGAACGATGCTGCCCACTATTCCAAGGATTGCACATATAAGTGCAAGAATTTCCAAAGATTCCATAGGGCAAAGTTAATTAAAAATAGGGAAGTTCTCTTTAAAATGTTATATTTGGAAAAATCGATACTTATGAAAAAGATAGCTTTACTTCTCACTTCCATCCTTGTGATGTTTTCCTGCTCGCAAGAGAAGGGTCTTCAGAAAATCCATGTCGAAGGCAACAAATTCGTAAATGAAAGCGGCCAGACCGTTGTATTCAAGGGCCTCTGCCTGTCCGATCCCGTCAAGATGCAGGGTGAGGGCCAGTGGAGCGAGACCGTTTTCGCAAAAGCCGAAGAGTGGGGTGCAAATATGGTACGTTTCGCAATGCATCCTTCGCATATGCGCGCTTTCGGCTGGGAAGAGACCTTCGCGCTTATGGATCAGGGAGTTGAGTGGGCAAAAGCTCATAATCTCTACGTGATAATAGACTGGCATTCCATCGGCAACCTTAAAACAGAGGTTTACCAGAACGAAATGTATTACACCACAATGCAGGAGACTCTGGATTTCTGGAAAGAGGTGGCACGCCGATACAAAGATGAACCGGCAGTAGCTCTGTACGAGCTTTTCAACGAGCCAACCTACACTGTTGAGAACCTGGATATGGGCACAGTGACCTGGGAGGAATGGCGCCAGATCCTTGAGGGGATCATCGATACTATCCGCGAGATAAATCCCGATGCCGTGTGCCTTTGCGCAGGTTTCAACTGGGCATACGACCTCACACCTGTCGCTGCAGACCCTGTCCAGCGTCCGGGCGTGGCATATGTTTCACATCCATACCCTATGAAACGCGAGGCTCCATGGCCGGCAAAATGGGAGGCCGATTGGGGCTATGTTGCTGATACATATCCTGTTGTATGTACAGAGCTTGGTTATTGCCTGGAGCATGAAAAAGGTGCGCATATCCCTGTTATCGCCGATGACGTCTATGGTTATGCCATCACAGAATATCTGGGTTCAAAAGGCATATCCTTCACAATCTGGTGCTTCGACCCTGATTGGGGCCCTATGCTCATTTCCGATTGGGACTACACTCCAACCACCCAGGGACGCTTCTTCAAAGCTTATCTGCAGGGGAAGTAGCCTTGCGCTGGCGGTAAAGCTGCCAGCTGTTGAAGACGTTGTGCCATATGCTGTAGAAACCTCCGGCAACGCTGCTCAGGGGGTCCAGGAAGGTGTAACCCATCCATATTGCAAATACGGTGTTCTTCTGGCCCATCACCTGGCCGGCGGTAAGTGAATTCACGCGTCTTTCCGCATTGAACCCGGCATCATCCCTGTTTGCGTAACAGGGAGCGTTGCCCACGCGTTTGCCAAACCAGAACTGGAAGGTGCAGCTTACAAGCGAAGCCAGGGCAATGAAGCCTAGTGTTGCCACGCCTGCGCCTGAATGATATATGGCGCGCACGCTCATAAGTATCGCAAAGGTAAGTGATACGGCCCACACCGTGAAGGCAAGTTCCGTATAGTCCAGCAGCAAGCGGTGCAGTTTCGGCGTAAGATAGCGCACCACCCAGGCCAACAGGCAAGGCATAATCAACATAGGGAAAACCTTGCTTATGATAAGCAGGAAATCCTCTGCGAAATCCATGTTGGCACCCGGATGCACAAGAGGCACCACCGCGGGAACAAGAATTGCCACCAGGAGGTTAATGAGGATTGTATATGTCATCACAGCAGCCCTGTCTCCGCCCAGTTTGGCAGTGAGCACGCTGCATGCGGTGGCGGTGGGGCATATCATGCAAAGCGTGAAGGCCTCCACAGATACTCTCATGTCCGACATCGCCCCGCTGAAGCCGCCCAGCAGCATGAAACCAAGGGTTGGAGCAACGAAAAGCAGGCCCTGAGCAATCAGCAGCCACCACATCCAGCCTTTAAGCTTCAGATCCGATGGTTTTATGCGGCAGAAAGAGAGGAAAAGCATGGTGAACAGCATCACCGGCTGTGCAACTTTCACGAATGCAAGGCCGGCTGCCCCGTAAGGGTGCAGCACATCGGCTTCTCTGTATATTATGTACATGGATGCACCCAGCAGCATTGCCACAATCAGCATCCAATCCTTCAATATCTGTAATAACCTTTTCATACCAAACTTAAAAAGCGCGGCAAAAGTAGAACAAATCCGCGAAAATTTCTATATTTGCGGGGTTAAAATTATGACAAAATGAGAAAATTCATCACCTGGGGTTCGCTGGTATTGGTTCTGTTCCTTTGCGGCCTCGTCTATTTCAAATTCTATTTCCCTCTTGCAACAGACGGTGTAAAGTCCGGAGAGCTTAACTATCTTGTGTATAAAGGCTATATCTGGAAGACCTATGAGGGTAAACTCATTCAGGCCGGTTTCCGTTCAAAAGATGGCCGTGGAGGCGTCCAGAGCAACGAATTTGAGTTTTCAATTGACGACCCTGAACTTGCAAAACAGCTTATGAAACACAGCGGCCAGGTGGTTTCACTGCGCTACCGCCAATATAACGGAGCCCTGCCTTGGAGGGGCATGCAGCGCAACATCGTGTTTGCAATAGACAAGGTGGAGCCATCACGCGGATATACCGGTGGCATGGATCCAAGTGCCATTGAAGCCTCTGACGGAGAATACTACGATAGCTATGAAGACTGATAAATTTTTCGGAATGCTGGGATTGGTCTCAGCATTTTTAATTTCCATTTCCGCATCGGCAAACGACGGAATGGGCATTGTTGTGAAGAAAGAAGCCAATAATCCCGATGGCAAGATTCTAAGCGCCTGGGACGTTGTGCTTAACCGCGAACTTTCAACTTCTGCCGGAAACTGGCGTAAGAGCGTTATGCAACGCAAGGGGTGGGAGCGGGCGCAGGCGGCTGCTTTCCCCCAGGCCTTCACTAAGGATCAATCAATGTATGTAATTAAGGCAGAAGGTGATACGCTTTGCATTGCCCAGGGTGGCAACGGTATTGTTTACGGCGAAAGCGTAAGCCGCAACGAGTTTGGCATCATGGGAGGAATCTTCATGGCTCCGGACCGCAGCAAGGTGGCCTTCTACCGCAAGGACGAAAGCAAGGTTCATCTTTTCCCTCTTCTGGATATTACGCAGCCGCAGGGCGGTCTGAATGCCATACGCTATCCAATGGCCGGCACACCGAATTCTGAAAAGATAGACCTTTATGTATACGATTTCGCCACTTCAAGCACAACTGTGCTGGATGTGGAAGGGGAGTACGGCAGCGATCAGTACCTTACCAATATCAGCTGGAACCCTTGCAGCGATGTCATCTACATCCAGCTTTTGGACCGCGCGCAGCAGAATATGAAGCTGAATAGCTATGATGCTGCATCGGGCCGTAAGATTACAACGCTTCTAACAGAGCACAGCGAAACATGGGTGGAACCTCAGAAAGCTCTGCAGTGGATTAAGGGTAGCACAAACAAGGCTATCTACGCCACAGACAACCGCGACGGCTTCTGGAACCTTTATCTTGTTGATACAGACAAGGTTCCGTCAGATCCGGAAAAGGCTGCACCGCTTCGCCTCACTACTGTGGACAAGGATGTGGAGTATGTGGCAAATGACGGCAAATATCTCTATTTCACCGCACCGGACCTCAGGCCTGTGAACAACTACCTCTGGCGCGTGAACATGAAAAACGGCAAGCTGGAGCAGATGACCACGGAGGAGGGCTGGCACAGTGTTGTAATGAGCCCGGACTGCCAGGAGTATGTGGATATTTACCAGAACGTGGCCCAGGCTCCGAAAGCAAGCCTCAAACGCTGCAAAGACAACAAGGTGATTGAGGTTCTTCAGGAGCTGCAGGACCCTACATCGGACTACGCATATACGGAGGTTACTCTTTCCAACACCACATCGGCAAATGGCAGGGATATCAATTTCTACCGCCTTGTGAAGCCGAAGGACTTCGACCCTTCGAAAAAATATCCCCTTATCGTGTATGTTTACGGCGGCCCGCACAGTCAGATGGTGAACAACACCTTCCTTGCAGGTTACCGCCGATGGGAAATGTATATGGCCCAGCGCGGATTCGTGGTTTTCGTTATGGATAACCGCGGTACACAGCGCCACGGTGCCGCATATGAGCACAGCATCTACCGCCAGTGCGGCCAGAACGAGATGGCAGACCAGAGGGCGGCGCTGGACATGCTGATGGAGATTCCTTGGATAGACAAGGACCGCATAGGAGTATACGGCTGGAGCTATGGCGGTTTCATGAGCCTGAGCCTTGCCACAAACTACCCGGACATCTTCAAGGTGTGCGTTGCAGGCGGCCCTGTCATAGACTGGAAGTGGTACGAAGTGATGTATGGAGAGCGTTATATGAGCACTCCGCAGAAAAATCCGGAAGGTTTCGCCAAGACCAGCCTTCTTAACAGCGCCAGGAATCTGAAAGCCAAGACCCTTGTGATCCAGGGCGCCGTAGATCCTACCGTTGTGCCGTTGAACGCCCTGAGTTTTGTTCAGGAATGCATCAACAACGGCATCCAGGTGGAATATTTCACCTATCCGAAAGGGGAGCACAACATGGTGGGCAACGACCGTGTGCACCTGGTGGAGAAAGTGTCGCAGCATTTCATAGACAACCTTTAAAGTTTAGCTTGATATGAAAACCTACAAGAACATCCTTGGTAGCCAGGAAACCACAGAGAAAGCTATCAAAATGGTGAAGGACATGTTCCAGACAAACCTGGCCGCACAGCTGTCCCTTCTGCGTGTAACAGCGCCCATGATTGTAATGAAAGGTACAGGCCTGAATGACGACCTCAGCGGCATAGAGCGTCCCGTTTCTTTCCCGATAAAGGATATGGGTGACGCCGGTGCGGAGGTTGTCCACTCTCTGGCAAAGTGGAAAAGGTTCAAGCTGGGCCAGATGGGTATCCCTGCGGGAAGAGGAATCTACACCGATATGAACGCCCTTCGTCCCGATGAGAAACTGGACAATCTGCATTCCATCTATGTGGACCAGTGGGACTGGGAGAGGGTTATCCGTCCCCAGGACAGGACCCTGGAGCATCTGAAGGCCATTGTGCGCCGTATCTACGAAGCCATCAAGGTTACCGAGAACCTTATCTATGTGGAGTTCCCTAAGATCAAGCCCATACTTCCGGAGACCATTCATTTCATACATAGCGAGGAACTGCGCCGCATGTATCCCGAACTCACTCCCAAAGAGCGTGAAAACAGGATCGCACGCAAATACAAGGCTGTTTTTGTAATAGGTATAGGCTGTACCCTGGGCGACGGAACAATCCATGACGCCCGCGCAGCCGATTATGACGACTGGAGCACCGTGAATGAGGACGGATTCTGCGGCCTTAACGGTGATATCATAGTATGGAACCCTGTTCTTGAAAGCGCCTTCGAGCTTTCGTCCATGGGCATTCGCGTTAGCCCGCAGTCCCTGGATTACCAGCTTGATGCCTATGGCATGCAGTACAAGAAAGAGCTGATGTATCACAAGATGCTGCTTAACGGGGAACTTCCGCAGACCATTGGCGGTGGTGTGGGACAAAGCCGTCTGTGCATGTTCCTGCTTAGAAAAGCCCATATTGGTGAAATTCAGTGCAGTATCTGGCCCGAAGAAGAGCGCAGGCGCTGTGCTGAAATGGGGATTGAACTGGTGTAAAAGAATTTGAATTTTCAGAAAACTGTAATCTTTTCATTATAATTATATTTGTAGATAGACAAAACTATAACAATATAAAGAAATGAAAAGATTACTTGTTTTAACAGCCTCTTTGCTTGCTGCGTTTGCGTCTTATGCACAGCCGCAGCTTGGAAAGGACAAAATTGAGGACGTCATTGCCGCAATGACGCTTCAGGAAAAAGTTAACCTTCTTCACGGATGCGGAATGGCTTTCGGTGAGGTTAAATTCCCGGGAACAGCCGGCAGCACCTATGCTATCCCGCGCCTGGGCATTCCTTCAGTCTACATGGCCGATGGTCCTCACCGTCTGGTGATGACTCCAACCCGTCCTTTCGATTCACAGGTATACAACACCACAGAGCTCCCTTCAGAGCTCACCATAGCCTCCAGCTTCGATGTTGACGCTGCATACAAGGCAGGCGAGCTCATCGGCCAGGAGGTAAGTGATTATGGCCTTGACATTCTCCTTGCTCCGGGCATCAACCTGCTTCGCACATCGCTGGGCGGCCGAAACGGAGAGTATTACAGTGAGGATCCCGTTCACGCAGGTGTGATTGCCGCCGCATATATCAACGGTGTCCAGAGCAAGAACATCGGTGTGGCATTGAAGCACTTTGCCGTGAACAACCAGGAGACAAACCGCAATGCGAATGACGCTATCGTTGGCCAGCGCGCCCTAAGGGAGCTTTATCTGCGCAATTTCGAGATTGCAGTGAAGCAGAGCAACCCTTGGAGCATCATGACTTCATACAACAAGGTAAACGGCGAGTATGTTTGCGAGAGCCGCTTCTTCAACGAGGACGTGCTTCGCAAGGAGTGGGGCTTCCAGGGCCTTGTTATGAGCGACTGGAATGCCGGCCGTGACGCAGTCCTTTCAATCAAGGCGGGCAACGACATGCTTCAGCCTGGCCAGGACAAGCAGCGCGCCGCAATTCTTGAGGCAGCGCAGAATGGCAGCCTTTCAATGGAGCTTGTGGACCTTAGCGTACGCCGCGTTCTGGAGTTCGTCCTTAAATGCAACACTTTCAAGGGCTATGAGTATCCAAACGAGACAGACCTCAAGGCACACAGCCGTCTTGCACGTGAGATTGGCGCCAACTCTGTTGTCCTTCTGAAAAACCAGGACGAGGTTCTTCCTTTCGAGGGTGTGAAGAACGTAGCTCTTTACGGTACAACAAGTTACGATATCGTCCCTGCAGGCATGGGCTTCGGTGCAACCGGCCACGGCTATTACTGCGTAAGCCTTGTGGAGGGCCTTCGCAAAGCAGGTTACAACGTTGAAAAGAGCCTTATCGGCCCATATCAGGCACATATCGCAGCAGAGAACAGGAAAAATTATCCTAACGGTCTTCCACCGTTCAGCATCACCGCACCTCTGCGTGCCGATGAGTTCGTTCCGGAGGCTTCTGTGCTTGAGGCGAATGTTGCCGCAAACGATGTGGCTGTTATCACTTTCGGCCGTGCATGCGGCGAGGGTGCAGACCGCAAGAAAGAGCATTTCTACCTTACAGAGAAGGAGCAGGAACTTATCAAGGCCGTTTCACAGGCATATCACGCTGCAGGAAAGAAGGTGGTTGTGCTTCTGAATGTTGTAAGCGCAGTGGAGACCGCATCATGGAAAGACAGCGTTGACGGCATACTCTGCATCTTCCAGCCGGGTTGCGAGACCGGTAATGCCGTTGCCGATGTCCTAAGCGGCAAGGTTAACCCTAGCGGCCGCCTTCCGCAGACATTCCAGGTGAATTACGGCGATGCGCTTGCCGATGCCAACTTCCCTTATGATTACACCTTTGACATGAGCATTTTTGCACGCGCATACAGCGGCGGAAGCGCAAAGGACGCAGCAGAACGCGCACAGCGTGACGAGGCTCCGGTTCTTAAGAAGAACGTGGATTACACCAACTACGAGGAGGGGGTCTATGTGGGTTACCGCTATTTCACAACCTTCGGCAAGGAGGTAAGCTATCCGTTCGGCTATGGCCTCAGCTACACAGATTTCGCATATGAGCTTGTTTCCTCATCCATGGACAAGGACAACTGCTCTATGACAGTGAAAGTTACCAACACAGGCAAGAAAGCCGGCAGGGAAGTGGTTCAGGCCTATGTAAATGCGCCAAAAGGAACCATGAAGAAACCTCTGCGAGAGCTTAAAGCCTTCGCCAAGACAGGCCTTCTGCAGCCGGGCGAAAGCCAGGAGATCACCCTTACATGGGAGACCGGCCTGAATGCCTCTTACAGCGAGAAGAAAGCAGCCTGGGAGCTTGCAAAGGGCAAATACACCCTTATGATCTGCAAGGACGCCCAGAGCCCTGCAGTTCTCCAGGCAGTTCATAAATTCTAAAATCCTTTAATTACACATAGTTATGAAAAAAATCCTAACTGTTATTGCTGCTCTTTCCCTGCTAGCCATCAGTGCAGGTGCGCAGGAGCTTGGCAACTTCGCTTTCGGCCGTGGTCCTCAGGTTGTATCCCCGGAGATCAATGGCGATAAGACCACTTTCCGTCTCAATGCAAACTATGCAACCATCGTAAACCTTGTTGGTGCATGGATGGAGAACCCATATGGCCAGGGCATCCCTATGACCAAGGGTGAGGGCGGTGTATGGGAGATTACCATCGACACTCCTTCTCCTGAGATCTACACCTACAGCTTCATTGTTGACGGTGTTGTGATGAGCGACCCTCTAAACGTGTTCGTACAGCGTGACGGCAGCCGTTACCTTTCCATGCTGATGGTTCCGGGAGAGCGCACAGAGAACTATTTCGAGGCTAAGAAACAGCATGGTACAGTCTCTCACCGCTGGTATACAAGCAAGATCCTGGGCATCGACCGCCGTCTCACCGTCTACACTCCATACGGCTACGAGCAGAATCCTAACAAGAAATATCCTGTACTTTACCTTCTTCACGGTGCCGGTGGCGACGAAGAGGCATGGTCTTCAATGGGCCGCGCTGCCCAAATCCTGGACAACCTCATCGAGAAAGGTCTTGCAGAGCCTATGATTTGCGTAATGCCTAACGGCAACCCTAACCAGATGGCAGCACAGACTCTGGGCCTTCCTACAACAGAGATGGACTGGAGAGACCCGGCAAACCGCACAAGCTATGTAAGAAGCCTCTGCGAGGAGATTGTTCCTTTCATTGAGAAGAACTACCGCGCCATCGCAAAACCTTCTTCACGCGCAATTGCAGGCCTTTCCATGGGTGGCGGCCACACTATCAGCGCATCTGCCCTCTATCCAAACATGTTCGCTTATTTCTGCCCGCTTTCAGCTGCCGGCGCCCTTACACCAGAGCAGGCTGCAGCTTTGAAGAAAGCCAATCCGAAACTCTACTGGGTTGCCTGCGGTAATACCGATTTCCTTTGGAAAGGCAGTCTGGAGCTTAAGAAACTCCTGGAGGATATCCAGCTTCCTGGTTTCGAATTCTATGAGAGCGACGGCGGCCACGTTTGGAGCAACTGGCGTCTGTATCTGAACACTCTGGCTCCGAAGCTGTTCAAATAGTCTGTGAGAAGGCTTTTACTATCAATTATTGCCATACTCTCATGCAGTCTGCTTTATGCCGATGACATGGGAGTATGGCAGTATTTCAATATCTCCAAAAAACTTGGAAAGGGCTTTTCAGCTACATTGCGCCTGGAGCACCGCTCCAGAAGCAATGCTTCCGACCTGGAAGTTGCCCTTGTTATGCCGGGGATAAGCTATACGCCTGTTAAATGGCTCTCCACCGGCTTTTATTACGATTTTGCCATGACAAAGGGCGGCAACCGGCACGTGCTTCTTCCCTTTGTACAAGCCAGCGCAAATCTTGGCCCCTGCCACCTTTCCGTGCGTGAGATGGGGGAGTCTAATGCCACTGCAAACACTTTCATCCTGCGCAGCCGTCTGAAGCTTTCCTGCGCTATTCCCGGAGCATGTGCAACACCCTATACTTTCGTAGAGTTCTATTCAAGTAACAGGCTGGACAGGGTACATTTTCTTTCAGGCCTCAGTTTCAGGGCCTCCGATATCACCAACGTGGAATTAGGCTACGGCATATACTATTTAGGCGCAACGTTGCCGCTGCGCCATCTTTTGAATATCGGTGTTCTTATTGCTATCCCCTAGAAATTATTTCTTCGGAGCGCAAGCGTTATTTGAAGATTTTCTGAGCAAAGTCCTCCAGGTAGATTCTCCAGTTACGCCAGATGTGGCCACCCTCTGTCTCCAGATATGTGTATTTGTAGCCCTTCTGGTCCAGCTTTGCGCGAAGTTCCGCATTGCTCTTGTAAAGGAAATCTGTTTTGCCGATTGCAATATAATAAAGTTTTGGGTTATTTTTAAACAAACGGTCTATTTTTGCATCAAAATTCTGGTAGAACTCCGGAGCAATCTGTCCTTCTGTGTTCTGGCTCTCTACGCCAACGGCTGCAGAGAACAAACCTACGTAATCAAAAGTCTTCGGATAGTTCAGAGATGTTGTGAAAGAGTGCAGACCACCCATTGAGAGACCTGCGATGGCACGGCCGGAAGCGGCTTTGATTGTGCGGTAGCGGGTATCCACGAAAGAGATAACATCTTTGAAGTGAGCCTCGAATGAAGTGTCGAAGGAACCGCAGTTGTATGGCTTGAAGTTACCCTCCTCGCTCTCACCGGGAGCTGCTTTGTGAAGAGTGTTGCCGTTAGTCATCACAACAATCATGGGTTTTGCCTTTCCTGCAGCAATCAGGTTGTCCAGAATCTGTGCTGCGCGGCCTGTGCAAAGCCATGCTTCCTCGTCACCACCCATACCGTGAAGAAGGTAGAGTACAGGATATCTCTTTCCGCTTGTCTCATAGCCTGCAGGAGTGTAAACTGCGCAGCGGCGGTCTTTGCCAAGAACATCGGAATGATACCATACGCGGCTTACAGTGCCGTGAGGAACGTCCTTTACAACATAATTCTCTGTGCGCTCACCGGGAACAATGAAATAGTTCATCAGGTTTGCGATGTCGCGCTGTACATATGCGTTGCTTGGGTCCTTTACAGCAAGACCGTCAACGATGAAGTTGTAGTTGTACATCTCGCTTGCTACAGGCTCCGGAGTAGTATACTCCCAAACGCCATTTGCGCCTTCCTTAAGCTCTGCCTTGCCAGGCATGTCGAATGTGCCGAAGTTTGGAACCTCGAAAGGAACTGTAGGGAGGAAGTCACCTGTAACCTCCACTTTCACAGCCTTCGGGGCCTGGAAACGGAAGGTGACTGTGTTGTCCGGATTAACCTCCGGAGAAACCAGCTGTGCGCCGCCGAAAAGCGACTGCTGAGCGAATGCCCCTGTTGCCAGGAGCATTGCTGCAGCCAAAGAAATGAATTTTTTCATGCTTTGTTTAATGTTTATTCTTCAACTTTAAGATCGCCTCTGTATGAGAAATTACCAGCGTTGGTATTTATAGCAATGCTGTAAACGCCACCGGTTTTCTCCACAACAATCTTGCCTGAAAGAACAAGGACCTCAGGACCGCCAACAGTACTTACAACAGAGCCCCAGTTCATAGGGAAGCCCCATCCTGCGAATACGTAACCGGCCACACATGTGCCAGGAGCAGGTGTTTTGCCCATTTCGGCAGGAACGCCGTCTGCAACCTCATACTCGCCTGCAGCAAGTGTTCCGTCTTCTGTGTAAAGGTCGATTGAAACGATTGAGCCCTCACCAGAATAATCCACTCCGCCGAATGCGTTTGGAACGCCAATGACACCGGCTTCACCAAGTTTGATGGTGTATGTGTGGTTTTCTGCGTTGCCGCTTGCCTGGAATACATTCTCCAGTGCGATAGGAGCAGCGTCCATGGTTGTGCTGATGCCACCAGGAAGATCAAGCTTGTACCAGCCTGTTGCAGGGTCAAGAGTGATGGTAACGGAAGCGCCCGGTTCCATCTTCACTTTCACGCCATCATAGATGATGTATGAACCGCCGCTGAAACCCCAATCAGGGAACTCAAAGTAGTTGCCCATCTGGCCAGGCTGGCTTGCATACTCTGTGCTTACGAATGTGCCTGTGAATGAAGTGGCGTCAAGAGCTGTGTAAAGCTCCAGCAGACCGGCAGCCTCACCGTCCTTTGTCAGTATAAGGCTCTGTTTCAATGCAGTCTCTCCTTGTTCTTTCACAAGAGTGTACAGATAGTCTGCTGCCTCTACCTCCTCTTCCTTCCATTCAATTTTGCCGGACCATGCAAGGCGGTAGCGTGTGTTCTCTCCACACTGTACAACACCGCTGAGGTTGTATACGCCCTCTTCATTTACAGCAAATACAAGGCTGCCGAAAGAGATTGTCTCTGTGCCCACCTTTGAAAGGTCGGCATTGTACAGACCAGGTTTCATCTCGGAAGATTTACCTTCTGTGTATGTATTGGGTTTAAGTTCGTATGTCTTGCTTACGAACTGGATTGTTACATCCTTGTCACCTTTGAGGTTGAATGTAACGATGCGGTTCTTGCCGTCTTTTGCATAATCAACTGTATTTGATGTGAGTTTTACATCTACAGGTGCTGCATAAATGCCTTTCATCGGATCTATTGCGGCTTTGTTACAGCCTGCAAGGGCAAGGGCGGCAAGGGCGATAGCTATAGATTTAATATTAAATTTCATAGTAGTCAAATGCTTATTTCCAACCATCGTTCTGTTCGATATTCTTGTTCAGACGAACCTCCAGACCAGGGTAAGGGAAACGCTCGTGTTTGCCTTTCTTCCAACCATATTTGGAGTGGTCTTTGTCATAGAGGTCACCGCATGTGATGTTTCCGTTAGGAAGGAGCATAGGGTAGTTACCTCCCTGGTCTTTCAGATACTGCTCTGCAAGACCCCAGCGGAGAAGATCCTGGTAACGGCAGCTGTCATAGCAAAGCTCCAGGCGTTTCTCAATCTGGATTGCCTCCAGTGTACAGGTCTTGTCGGCAAGTTTCGCACGGCGGCGCACTGTGTTAAGGCACTCATTGGCTTTGGTCTGGTTATTGTCCATGAGGTTAGCCTCTGCAGCAAGCAGGAGAACCTCTGCGTAACGCATCCAAACAGGGTCGTTCCCGCAAGAGAAACCGAAGCTTGAACCGTCGATGGAAGATGCAAGCACTCTTCTCTTCCAGTTAAAGTAGCCCTCGTTGATCTGAGGCTCTTTTACTGTTACGCCAAGGGCAGCCATCTGCTCTACGGTTTTCATTGTAGAGTTCAGACGATAGCCGTTAACACCCTCCTCGGCAACGAAAGCGTCATAAAGTGCTTTCTTCGGAGTGAGGAAGCCGTATGCCTGGCCGCAGTTGAACTGCTGGTATGCCTCGTCGGTGAGGTTCAGCTTGTCCAGACGCCAAGCAAGATATGCGTGTGTGAACTCGAAGTTCTCGAAAGCGTTGCTTGGGTTAACAATACGTACGCTCTCGAAAAGGCTCTCGCTGCTAAGCTTGTTGTCATAGCGGTAGATGTCCTCGTAAATAGGGTAGAGATCGTACAGTTTGCTGTCTACCACTGCGTTAAGATATTTTGCAGAATTCTTGTAATCCTTCTGCCAGAGGTATGCCTTGCCAAGCAGAGCCTGTGCATACTGTTTTGTAACGCGCCATACTTTGTCGCCGGCATTCTTCTTCTCTGAAAGGAGACCGCTTTCGATAGCCTCAAGAAGGTCGTTGTTCACAAGTGCCCAAAGCTCTTCTGTGCTACCGTTCGGACGGCTGTACTCCTCAGGCTCCAGCTCGTGGTCTACGAGTGGCGGGTTGCCCCAGAGGGTGATGAGATCGAAGTACTGCATTGCGCGCAGAACCTTTGCCTCTGCAACGGCACGTTTCATTACAGGAGTGTCTTTTGTACAGTGTGAGATTACAACGTTACATTTGTAGATGACACCGTAGTAACCCTCGAACATGCCCTGGATGAACGACTGGTTTGTGTCGAAGGAGAACTCGTTCAACTGCCCTATGTTGGCGTTGTCGTTACGGCCGGCGCCACCTGCCCATCCATCGTCAGAGGGGCGGTTTTTGCCCATGTAACCGTGCTTCTCTTTACCCC